>JAADHM010000087.1 GCA_013151855.1 FCB group bacterium
TATGAACTTCTTTCTTTTTTAATGACGGATACGGATAAAGTTACCATAAAAACTATATCCGGTCGGTTTTTCCTTAATGACCAATTGATTGTCTTTGATAAGAAAAAACTTTCAGGGGCTGATGCCATTACCAACGAATGGGATATATTAGGTATTGGTGGGGTAGAGTTCCATAGCGGTATTAGTTTAGAAGAAGTGGAACAGTTTTTTGTCTTTATCGCTCATGCCAAACCCAACGAAGAAAATTTGGAATCTCTTACCGAACGGTTAAGAACAATCAAGTTATCCAATGTCCAACTTTTGGCTCATATTGAAGAAGAACTCCCATCGCAGGTTAGTGAAGAGAAACGACAGGAATTTAGAAAAAAAGCAAGGAAAGCCTTTTTTACGGCGATGTCGGTTGTTCGGGAAGTAATGGTCAATACCGGTAAAGATAAAGAAATCAATATCTCCAAAACGAAGCGGGTTATTCATTCTTTGATTGATCATCTCAGTCGCGATGAATCCTCCCTTTTAGAACTAACGGCTATTAAGAATTTTGATGATTATACTTATATTCATTCCACCAATGTATGTGTCTATGCTCTCACTTTGGGGGTACGCTTGGGGTTGGATCGTTCACGACTTTCCCAACTCGGATTTACCGCTTTGTTTCACGATATCGGGAAAGTTAAACTGCCGGCGGATTTAATCCGCAAACCGGATGCTTTTGATGAAAACGATTGGGTTCAGATGCAGCTTCATCCGATTTTGGGAGCCAAAACTATTTTGAGAAATTTCAAATTCGATAATTATACGGCAAGAGCGATGCGAGGCGCCTTTGAACATCATATCAATAAAGACTTTACCGGCTATCCCATGTTACGTTATCGAAAGCGACCTTTGGATTTGTTTTCCAAAATTATTTCTGTTGTTGATACCTTTGATGCCCTTACTTCAGGAAGGGTTTATATAAAAAAAGCTATTCCTCCGGAAAAAGTATTGCAAAAAATGCGCTATCAAATGAAGGTGAAATTCGATGAGTTCCTATTAAAAATATTTCACGATATTGTTGGCATTTATCCTGTGGGGTCGCTGGTTTTATTGAATACCGATGAAATTGCTCTCGTCTTGGCTAATAATGAAAAAGATAAAGCGCGACCTTATATCAAAATTGTCGGTAATCGGGAAGGCTTATGGGAACATTCTCAATGGGTAGATTTGTTTGCTGAGGAAAACCGGAACAGAAAAATCGTGCGGCAAATCGAGCCGCAACGGTATGGACTTGATATCAAAGATTTCGTTTTAACTGATTAGAAGTGAAATGAAACACTGGCAAAAGCGCCGTTTTTGTTTAACTGTTTTACGTCCCAACTTATTTTTTTTTCTTTCTCTAATTTCGGATAGCCCGAAAGATGAGCATCGACATAAGCGTCAAACATAGACACGAAAGTAACTATAACCGAATACCAAGTATATTTATTACGGGAATCTTTACGGTCGAGATAAACGTTATAATAACTGTTGCGTTCTGCAATTTCGGTGGCATTGGTGTATTTATCCCAATAATCATTGGCTTGTTTTTTATAATGAAAAGCGGAGGTAACAAACCAAGCGTCAAAAGCCATAAAAACACCGGCTTTAACATATTTTCTGTTGCCCAACTGTCCCCATCCGGGAATTAACATCGATTTGAGCAGAGCTTTGGTAGGATTTTGGGTCAGTCTTTTTTCAAAATTTATCGGATTGGTGATTTGGCTGAGATTATTTAACAAGCCCTGTTTTTGATATAAAACCGTATCGACAACCTGTGATGAATCGCTCTTTTTATTTTGAGCTTCGATAACATTAGCGGTTATCAGAACAAATAAAAAAATGATTAATATTTTTTTTAGCATCGGCTAACAAAAAACTTTTAATTGGTTATTGCCTATTTCAATTTTAACGAAGTCGTCGTTCAATTTTATCAATTCTCCATCGAGATATATCATAGCTTCTTTTACGAATTGGGCGGTAATATCTTTTCCTCGGAAAAGTTTTATATCAGAGCCGTATATATATTTCTTTTTATAAATCTGACGGGTAAAAGTCGAAAATACTTTTGAATCGACACCGACGTCGAAAATTATTTCAGCTTGTGAGTCGTCATATAGTGAAACAGTACTAAAGGGAAGCCCCAGGGTATAAGGAAGCAGATTTACATTAAAGATAGTGGGGTTGATTTCGAAGCGAAAGGAATCGATTTTTATCACTGTTTTTTGGGTGGTGACGGCCTGTGCGCTTTTCTGTCCCAGTTTTGCCCACCCCATACTAAAACGCGGTTTCTTTTTACTGTTTAATGTCGCCGCCATCTGAGGGACAAAACCGAAACCAACAGAGCTGAAAAAGGTTTTGCCGGCGATAGTGGCAGTATCTATTTTTCGATAACTTCGTTCCATCATTCTATTGATAGCGGTATCCGCATTATCAGAGCCATAGAGAGATAAGGCTATGTTATTGAATTTCCCCATAGGGAGGATTCCTACCGGAAGATTGGCTTTTAATGCTACTTGAGCGACAATATTGAAAGTTCCATCGCCGCCGCAAGCGATAAATGCCGTAACCTTACCTCGTTTACTGAAAGATTGCGGAGCCGGATGATACCATCGCTTCAATCCGCTGGTCTTCATTGCCGTTTGATAAAGTAATCCGGATGAATCGGGACTGAAAATGGAATAATATCCTCCTTTGCTACGGATAGCATAAGCTAATTTATTAACTAATGATTGATTATAATTGGTTGCCTTTTTGTTGACCAAAAGACAATAATGGCTTTGTTTTTGTTTCTGTCGGCGCCAGCGTGTCATAAGTTTATTATAGTTAAATATCTTTTTTAAATAAAGCTCAATAATCATATCTTTTCAATTTTTTATTCTAATTGATGTGAAGTAGCCTAATTTAAACTTGAACGAGATGTTTTCTTTTTATATCCTTCGGTATGTTCAAATCGTTGATAATCTTGGCTCGCCCCTCCCAATGGTTGAAAAACGGGATTGTTCTGGCGGCGCTTATTTTTGCCGGTGCTGTTATGCAACTCGACAAAGTTATAACGGCTATCTGGGCTATGGCTATATTTTGCCTTTTGTCTTCGGTAATTTATTATTTCAACGATTTGATAGATTGTGAAATTGACAAACGACACCCTATCAAAAAAAAGCGACCTTTGGCGTCGGGGGCGGTAAGCAAAAAAACAGCTATTCTGGTAATGCTATTGTTATTGGTCATCGCTTTATACTTATCGTGGCTGGTTAATTTCAATTTTTTCTTAATTTCGGTGGTATTTGTTGTTTTTAATTTTCTTTATACGATATGGCTAAAACAAATTGTCATTATCGATGTTATGAGTATTGCTATCAGCTTTATCATCCGTGCTTATGCCGGTGCTTTGGCCATTGATGTCCCCGCTTCCAAATGGCTTTTGATTAATACCCTTTTGTTGGCTTTATTTTTAGGTTTTGGAAAACGGAGGTATGAACTGATTTTTTTAGAGCAAGATGCTTCTATGCATCGGAAGATTCTCGATAAATATTCTCCTTATCTTTTGGATCAACTTATCGGTGTGGTGACGCCGGCGGTGGTGGTTATTTATATGCTCTATACCTTTTCTCCGGAAGTTTCCAACAAATTGGGGACACAAAATTTATTTTTAACGATTCCGTTTGTTATTTATGGAATTTTTCGCTATCTTTATTTAATCCATAAGGAAGAGCAAGGTGGTTCACCAACGGAAGTTTTGATAAATGATAAACCTATTTTAATAACCGTAATTTTATGGATAATAACCGTTATCATTATTTTATACTGATATGAAAAAAATAATATTTTTAACAGCCGTGATTTTCTGGGCGGGTTTTATTTCCTGCAGTAAAAAAAAGAGGATTATCCCCACGCAACCCCCTTATATCCTCGAGAATTTACAGTCATTTCCATTCTATGCCGATAGTCTTATTTTCGGCGATATTGATTCCTTGAAAATTAAAAGGATTGATACGGTAACCGTTATCCGTCCTGACCAAGCAAAAGCCAAACTGGGAGAAAAAGCGGAACATTATCTAACCTATCAAATGATTGGTATGGTAAAAACCAAATATAAGATTGGTAGCGATATTGTTGATGTGAAAGTTATCCAGTTTGCCGATAAGTCCGATGCTTATGGATTCTATGCCGGTTTAAGACCCGATGGTGTCGTAACACGAAAACTTGGTGCGGAATCATTTAATGGGGGTGATACCACTTATATAACACAAGGAGCATACGTCGTTTTGCTATTTCCCGAAAAAGAAAATAAGAAAAATGATGAAGAGATAAATATTATTTGGAAGCAGATGGCTCAAAAGATTTATGCCAATCATATGCTTCCATCATATTTTATGCTATTTCCATATAGAGGGAGAATAATGCCTTCGGCAAAGTATTTCCCTTATCATTTTTTAAAGATACCGAATTTTAGAGAAGTTTATACCACCGATTATCTCAATAAAAAAAATGGGGATACTCTGACTTTGTTGCTGACTATGGATAAAAAAGGTATAAAATTTATAAGTTTACGCCAATATGCCCAATCTTTGGGTACTGTTATTCCTACTCCGCGCGCATTCAGTTTTGCCAAAGATTCATCGATTGCTTTCAAATATCCCGAAAAGGGAATTATTGTCGCCGGGGTGGTGCGTAAAAAGCTTATCGGTATCATTGGTTATAATGCCAATACCGACGAAATGCTGATTGAAAACTGGATTCAAGGTCTCCAATAATATAAATAAGGGTAATAAAAAAGGCTACCCCCAAATGGGGTAACCTTTTCTTAGGGGAGGTAATATGTAAGGTATAAAAAACTTAATCTATCTAATCTTTTTAACTTACTTTCTTCTTGAGTCGTTATACTCTTAAACTCATAAGAATATAAAATGTTCCCAGTTTTAATTTATTTTAATAAAATATATGTAAGGAGTTGTCATTTAATTGTCATCATTTCAAAAAACAATTAAAATTGTTACTTATGTTGATAACTTGTTTTAGTTCTTATCGTTAACAACAATTTAACGGGTTGAGTGTTGATGTTATCCTTGCTGAATGGTAAAAAGTTTGATGATGACAGGGGGAAAATAGCGAAATTTTTAATCATTAAACAAATCGTCGAATTTTTTCTTGCGCACTTCTTTTGATTCTTGTTGCCCGCGAAATACTCCTCCCGCAGTTTTGACGGCGTCCCTTTTTTGGAAGAAGTCACAAAAGTTATTTTTTTCTTTGTTAGCGATATTGGTTTCTATCGGTTCTTTGCATTGAAAGCGACGAGTGGGGTCAAAATGACGGCATCCGCGACAGCACCTTAAATCGGCTAAGCAATCGGTACAACTATCTGCTCGCATTACGCGACCGGTAATTCCTGTCGGTTGTCCGCAGTTCCAGCATAAAAGACCTTCAGTGTTCATAGAATATTCCTATTATGTTCTTTCTTGGGTTTAACTTGCTATTCAATTCGTAAATGACCAATATAAACGATATTATTAATTGCCATAGTTAATTGGAAAAAAGGAAAAGATAAACATTAGTTATAAAATAACTTTAAGAATATCTATATCTCTTTGGCTAATTCCAAAACTTTGTTATACGGTATCGCTACCCAGCTTTCCGCCTGCAAAGCGCCATGGGCTAAGCTTATCATAGAAACTTTAGCGGCTGTTTCGGTGTCGGGAGCTTCATAAATATCGCAAAAGTCATAAGGTCCCAATAGCCCGTAGTGAGCTATAAACTTTACCTCGGGGCATTTTTCTTTAACTTTTTCCATCCAAGCATTACCGACAGCGGCTCTATTTTTCATTTGGGAAGTGATGTTCGTGGAAAGTTTGGTCATCAACATAAAGGTTGCCATTTTTTTTACCTCCTTGATTTTAAGGAATACCAAAACTGGACTACTTAATTATACTTTATTTGTATTTTTTGTCAAACTATTCTTAGAATAGGCAATTTTAAAAAGAACCGAATAAACTTGTTGATTATTTTTTCTTAAAAATTAATTTAAAACATTTGAAGCGCATAGGATCAATGTTGTTCATACCTTGAAAGGAGTGCGTTGTGGGAGCAAATGCCGTACTTACGCTTTCGTTTATTTTCTACAGTTTGGCTATAATTGCTGTCGGTTTATATTCCACCAAATTAAAGAAGAAAACCACCGATGATTTTGTGCTGGCTAACCGCGAACTGGGTCCCTGGGCATCTTCGCTGTCCGCATCGGCTTCGGCTGAATCCGGCTGGGTAATGCTGGGTCTGGTGGGAGCCGCTTTTACTAACGGACTGGCTACTTTCTGGATTGTGCCGGGGATTGCCATGGGTTATCTTTTTAATTGGTTTGTGATAGCAGAGCGTATAAGAAAAACTACCACCGCTTCGGGAGCGGTAACAATTCCTCAGTTTTTTAGCGATCGTTTTGGCAAGAAATCTTCAATGATAAAAATCATTCCCGTTATCATCATTACTTTGGCGATGTTGGGGTATGTCGCCGCTCAGATGAATGCCGCCGGCAAAGCCTTTAATGCTGTTTTCTCTTTGCCGTATTGGTTGGGAGTGATAGTGGGTGCTTGTATAATTATGGCTTATACGGTTACCGGTGGCTTTCGGGCTGTTTGTTGGACCGATATTATTCAGGCGATTTTTATGGTAATTGCTTTGATTGGGATGCCTATTCTGGTGCTTATTAAATTGGGAGGCTTGGCAACGATATTAACTCAGGCAAGAGCTATTGATCCCAATCTTCTCACTGCTACGGCCGGTAAATCGGGCTGGACAATGTTTGGCTTTGTGATTGGTTTTTTTGGTATTGGCTTTGGTTATCCCGGGCAACCGCATATTTTAGCCCGTTTTATGGCGGCAAAGGATAAAGCAACCATTAGACGAGGCGGAGTAATTGCTTTTGTATGGTTTCTTTTGGTTTATATCGGCGCCATATTTTTCGGTTTGTTTGCCCATGTTTATTTCGGGAATCTGGCTGACCCGGAACAGGCTTTGCCTTTGGCGTGTAATCATTTTTTACCGCCCATCTTGGGTGGATTCGTCATCGCGGCGATTGTGGCAGCTATCAGCTCTACCGCGGATTCACAGTTGATTGTCGTTTCCACCATTATTTCTCGAGATGTTTTCCCTTTTTTCAAAAAAGGAAAATCAAATAATTTTAATAGTACCAATGAAATGAATCATACCGGTTCGCCACCGCGAATTTCCGATGATTTCCTTCAAACTCAGCGTTTAGACCGTTGGGTATTGGTTATTTTGGGAGTTATAGCCGTTTTCTTTGCCTTGACTAAGAATCGAATAATCTTTCAATTTGTGCTTTATGCCTGGTCGGTTTTGGGAGCGGCTTTCGGACCGCCGGTAATATTGGGATTATTGTGGAAAAAAACTAATAAAACAGGGGCTCTTGCCGGGATGATCACCGGTACGGTAGTTACTATTGTATGGCGCAATATTCCTCTGTTGAAAGGTTATATTTACGAATTAATACCGGCTTTTGTGCTTTCTTTTTTGGCCGTTTGGATAGGAAGTTTAGTGGTGACTTCACGAGGAAATAATTGATAGATTAAAATCTTTTTGATAATCAGTTTAGCCATGATTGGATAGTGGCAATATCTCTTTTCGCCTGCTCGTAATCTTCCGGGCGGCCAATGTCCAACCAATAACCATCAAAAGGGAAGGTGTTGATTGGTTCGTGGGTTGCCAGTAATTGACACATCAAATGGTCAAAGCCGAAAACTTCATTATCCGGCACCAAATTTAAAATTTCCTTGGAAAAGACATAAATGCCCATCGATACCGTAAAATCATAAACCGGTTTTTCTTCAAAGTTGGTGACCAACCCTTCCGAAGATGTTTTGATGACACCGTAATCAATTTTATTTAGCCGGCGATGGGTGGCTACGGTCAGTTTTGTCCTACCCGAGAGGTGATGCTCATATAGTTTTTTAAAATCGAGGTCGGTTAGAATATCACCGTTGGCGACGATAAAATTATCATCAAGATGGTCAATGAGTTTTAAAGGTCCGACGGTAGAGAGAGGTTTATCTTCAAGGGAATATTTTATATCCAACCCCAAATGATTCCCATCGCCCAACACCGCCATAATTAAGTGTGCCAGATGATTTACCGCTATATGGATGTCGTTGACACCGTATTTTTTCATCTGCCTTAACAGAATTTCGATTATCGGTTTATCACCGATTGAGACCAAAGGTTTGGGGATTTCGGCGGTATAGGGTTTGAGGCGCGTTCCTTTGCCACCGGCTAAAATAACGGCTTGCATATTATCTTAATCCTATAATTATTGATGGAATTTTTACACATTTTGATAAATTTTGTCTCGTGGGTTTTTAATCAAACCGGATTCAATGGCAAAAATAATTTCTCGGATGCCATCGGGAACATTTTTGCGAACGGAAAATCCAAACGTATTTTTTATTTTGTCAAAATTAACACGATAGTCGCGAGGATCTTCATCGCGAGAAACATAAGACACCAAGTCTTTTCGATGAGGGAGTTCGTTGAGAATCATATTTATCAATGTTTTTTTCTGATAGTTTTCCTCGTTGTCACCGACATTGAAGGTTTGCGAAACGACCACAGAACGGTCAGCTTCCAAAGCTAAAATACACGCCCGAGCGATATCGGTAACATGACAGTAAGGACGCCAAAACTGCTCACCGTAAATTTCCAGTTTTTTACCAAGAACCAACTCCCGGGTAAATTCATTCACGGTCAAATCAAATCGGGGACGGGGAGAAAGACCGTAAGCGGTAGCAAAACGCAAACATATGGGGGTAAAAGTATCATTGGCGTTACTCATCAAATATTTTTCAAAATCCA
>JAADHM010000167.1 GCA_013151855.1 FCB group bacterium
AGCAAATAAAGGTTGCTTGAGTCCACGCCGTTTATGATTAATTCTTGTAATATTAAAAATTCACGGTAGCTTATTTCCCCTCGACGGAGAGATTCATAAATTTCATCTTCGGAGGGGAAGACAACCGTAGATAAATCCTGCGAGAACAGTGGTTCGTTAAGCAGGATAGTAAAAAATAATAGAAAAAATAGCCCTCTATACCGCAAAATTAACTCAAATTATATTTCTTAAGTTTTCGATATAATGTTCTTTCTCCAATGCCCAGTTTTTTTGCCGCTTCTTTGCGATTACCGTTGGTTTCAATCAGAACCTGTTGCATCATCAACTTCTCCATATCCTCAATGGACATACCTTTCAAGGAATCAACTTTTGGTGATTGATATTCGGGCGAAGGGTTTTCAGCGGGAAGATGCGCTGTTATCAGGTCTCTTAAAAGCCGTATTTCATTGCCTAAAGAGAGAATAGCATGGTAAATCAGTTCCTGTCCCGCTTCTTCAACGGTTTTCCCCGTGGAAACGGGAAGATTGGTAATGGTAGTGTGTTGTTCGTCGATAAACTGTTCCACATCTTCCATACTGACCAACCCTTTCGGTTTTAAAGCGGTCATGCGATCGGCAAAGTTTTTTAACTGACGAATATTGCCGGGCCAATCATATTTGGTTAACAACCCCAAAGCCGAATCGGAATAATCGAGATTGCGGTAATTGCCCCAAAAATGCTGTAATAGCGGTTGGATATCACCTTTGCGTTCAAAAAGAGGCGGTAAGACGATTTTAACGACGCCGATGCGGAAATATAAATCCTCGCGGAAAATATGTTCGGCGATAGCTTCGGTGAGATCCCGATTGGTGGCGGAAATAACACGGACATTAACCCGTCTGGCGGTTGATGACCCCACCGGATAATAGGTGCCATCTTCAAGAACCCGAAGCAGTTTAACCTGTGTATCCGGTTTGGTCTCACCGATTTCATCAAGGAAGATGCTGCCGCCGTCGGCTTTAAAGAAAAGACCCTCCCGTTTGGAAACGGAACCGGTAAAAGCGCCTTTCTCATGCCCAAATAGTTCCGATTCGAGCACTCCTTCCGCCAGCGCACCGCAGTTAAGCGCGACGAAAGGACGATCGGCACGGGTGGAATTGTGGTGAATTGCACGCGCCACCAGTTCTTTTCCCGACCCGGAAGGACCCACGATTAAAATCGGAACATCGGTGGGAGCAATACGTTCAATGGTTTCCGCAATCAGCTTCATTTGGGAAGAACGTCCGATAATCTTATAGTGGCTTAGTAATTGTTTGGCGTGAAGGATTTGCTTTATTTTTTTGAGCATGCCGTCTTCACCGAGATTTACCGAAATATGACCATCAATGAAATCGTCATCCGGTTCAATGTTGGTTGTGCTGTATCCGATGCGCCAAATTTCTGTCAAGCCATTGTAACGGCGAATCTTGGTGGCTACGGGTCTTTTTAAATCCGAACGGGATTCATCAACCAAGATTAAATCAATAACATTTTCTTTGACCACGCGATAGAGTTCTGAAATTTCGTGTACCACCGTTCCGATTTTCTGCCAATTAAGCGCTTGGGCTATAGTGGAGTGGGGGTCAATTAAAATGGTTATTTTATTCGTCATCGTTTTTTTGATTTTTCCCTTTTTAATCTTTTTTTGTCTTGGGGAATATGTTTTTGGGGACCTATTAACATAAGATCCATTTCATGGGCAATTTTATCGACTTGGACAACGCGTACTTTTACTCTGTCTCCGAGTTGAAACACTTGTTTGGTGCGTCGTCCGGTAATGGAGTAATGCTTTTCGTTATAGATGTAGTAATCATTGTCAAGGGAAGAAATACGCACCATTCCCTCCACGCCCATTTTATCCAAACGCACGAAAAAACCATAAGGAATAATACCCGAGATTACTCCCTCAAACTCATTACCAATTTGCTTGGCCATATAAGACATCTGCTTAACTTTGATCGCTTCTCGTTCGGCGGCTTCGGCAATCCGTTCCGTTTCCGAGCAATGTTCTCCGGTGCGGTCAATGATAGTATCAACCTTTTTGGCATAGGCGGGAGGATATTTTCCTTTTTTGAGTTTACGTAATAACCGGTGTACCAATAAATCAGGGTATCTGCGAATGGGGGAAGTAAAATGAGTATAGTGATTGAATGCCAGACCGAAATGACCGATATTATGCCGTTGATAAACCGCTTTTTTCATCGAGCGCAAGAGTAATTCGTTGATAAAATCCGCTTTGGGAGAGTCTTTTATTCTTTCTAAAAAACGAGCAAAAGCTTTTGGTTTCATTTGGGGAGAAACGGGGAAAGAATAACCGAGGAATTTCATCATCGTAGAAAAATCTTTTAACTTTTCCAAATCAGGTTTGTCATGAACGCGATATAAAAAGGACTGCCCTTCGCGAAAAACTTCCAATGCCACCGCGCGATTGGCGGCTAACATAAATTCTTCCACTAAACGGTGCGCTTCCAAACGGACTTTGTTACCTAATTCTATAACCTCACCGTTTTTATTTAAGATAATGCTCGATTCGGGAAGATCGAAATCAAGAGAACCCTCGCGAAAACGTTTTTTATTGAGAAGATGAGCAAGTTCCCGGGCAACGGTAAGGCTTTTAGCTACTTTTTTTATTTTAGGGATTACTTTATGGGTATCAAAAAAATCTTGAACTTCTTCGTAAGATAACTTGGCTTTGGATTTAATGAGAGTATTAGCGCGGTGCCAATCAATCATTTTCCCTTTTTTATCGAAAGTCATAATGACCGAATGAGCCAAGCGCGTACGATTAACTTTGAGCGAACACACGTCATTGGAAAGAAGCTGCGGTAACATCGGGATAACTTTTCCTGGAAGGTAAACGGAATTACCGCGGACAAAGGCTTCTTTGTCCATCGCCGTTCCTTCTTTGACATAATAAGAGACATCGGCAATATGGACAAAAAGACGGTATCTGTCGGGAAGTTTTTCGACGAAAATAGCATCATCGTGATCTTTGGCGTCGGCGGGATCTATGGTACAAACATTTTGAGCCGTTAAGTCAAGACGTTTTTTTATTTCTTCTTTCGGTATGTTTGCCGCTGTTTCTTCGGCTTCTTGGAGAACATTATCCGGAAATTTTTCAACCAGGTTGTAGCTTTTAATGACCGTCAACATATCCACTCCGGGTTGACCGGGGTATCCCAGTCTTTCGGAAATTTTACCTTCGGGATTCAAGTAAGGGTCGTCCCAAGCGGTGATATTGGTAACTACTTTTTCCCCTTCTTTTGCTTTTAGGGTTTTACCGGAAGGGATATAAATATCGCGGTGGATTTTTTTGTTATCGGGAGTAACAAAATTGAAATGTTGACTTTTGCGAAAAGTGCCGACAATATTGCGCTCGGTGCGTTTGATAATTTTTATGACCACGCCTTTTCTTTTTTCACCGTAGTAACCGTTCAAGCGCACCATTACCGTATCACCATCAATGGCGGTTAAAAGTTGAGGAGGAGGGATATAAATATCTTCCTCTTCACCTTCGGTTATCAAATAGCCCGCCCCACCGCGTGTGATGGAGATGGTTCCCACTTTTACATTTAGTTCCGAAGCTAAACCGATTCGTCCTCGTTTGAGTTTGACCAACTCTCCTGAGTTGATTAAGTTTTTTATCGTTTTACGAAATTGGGCATAGTCGGCCGATGGTATTTGAAGAGCTTTGGCCAGCTCTTTCATTTTCAGCGGACCGTTAACTTTTTTTTTGATAAAAGAGATTATTTCTTTTGAGTTATATTTCATAATTATAGAATATGTTAATTAAACATCAGGTAGTCAAGCAATAATGACATAGATGCGCCAAAATGGCAGCAGCTATTCGTTATTGATATGATTGGTAAATAATATTATTATAATTATAGCTATACATAAAAAAGCCCGCAGGTGACGGGCTTTTTACTATGTTAAGACGATTGTATCAATTTAATCGTCGTTGTCCTTTTCCATCCACATTCCGTGACCGCCCTTTTCCATTCTCATACCCATATTTTTTTTGCATTTCATTTTTTCCCGACGCAGTTGTTTTAGCTGGTCGATTTGATCTTGGGTGAGAATTTTTTTGGCTTCTTGCATGTGGCGATAGGCCATTTTTTTCATTTCCGCTTTGAGTTTGGCGACATTATCAATAGCGGCCATAACATCGTTTTCCGCGGCATTGTTATTTCTCATCAAGGCTCTTAATTTAATTTGAGCTTTTTCCAGTTGAGCCTTTTGGTCTACTCGTTCCAGTTGAAAATTGACCATCATTTCTTGAAGTTTTTGTTGCTGGGCATCGGTGAGATTGAGTTTATCGCCCATAGCCAAGATCATTTTTATTCCCGGTTTCCGATGATTCATCATGCACATATCGCTACAATCATCCATTTTCATCATCATCATTTTGTTTGGTCCCATCATACCGGGCCCACCCATCATACAGTCATTATCTTCGCGCTGACCGGGGCGTGCCAACAGTACCGAAGAGAGACCCAATAGTAAAATGGTGGTGAGAACTAAGAATTTTTTCATTTTTGGACTCCTTGTTTTAAATGTTTAGTGTTTTTTATTTTCATCAATAGCTTTTTCTTATTCGTTCGTTTTCTATCTCTTCACGCCTTGGGGGTTTCCCCTGCCAACGGTGAAGTTTGTTCATTTTTTCCAAGATTTCAAATTCAAAACGGTCTTGAAATACATATAGTTTCCCTAACTGTTGTGGGGTTAGAACGGTTTTGATACGGTTTAAAAATTGTTGTCTTAATTCAAATTTTTGTTTATCTAAGGCATTGATTTTTATTAACATATTTTTTATAGCTGGTACATTTGAACTATTGAATTTGAGAGTATCAGCCAAGTCATTTATTATGGTAATTCTTTTTCTTTTTAATTTTCTCTGTTCTTGTCGATGTTGTCGAAACATATTCACAAAAATCTTTTCGCTCTTTTTATCCAAATTCAGCAATTCCAGTAATTTTTCCATTCGGAATCGTTCCAAGTGTTTTCTTCTCTCCGATGGTTTCAAGCGCATTTGTGACCATCTTCCGCATTCCATCGGTGGTTCCATATTCATTTCTGCCTTTTTGGGGAATGATGAGGAGCAATAACTGGAATCACATTTCATCATCATACGGACGTTGTTTTCACTTTTGGTAATGACGACATCTTTAGCTTTTGGAGTGGCCAAGGAAATAAATATAAGAAACCAACTTATTATAAAATAACGCATTAGAGGATTTCTCCTACGTTAAAATTTTTCTCCAGATATTTCAAATCTTCATCGGTCATATTATCAATCAATAAGTCGTTGGCATTTTCTTTATTTTCAGAGGTGAATTCTAAAAGAAGAAAAGGTAAATCTTCGGTGCTCAAATCTTTATTTTCTGTTTGCACGATTAAAGAATCACTGTTATTTATGGTAGCTTGTTGGTGGTTATTTCCCTTCAGGACATATAGATAGCCAATCAATGATAACCCGATGAATAATATTACCGCCGCGGCAGTGGGAATATATGAATGCCAAATATTTTTTGTGGTGGTGATTTTACCGTGTTCTAAATTATTAATGGTTTCATCAATGCTGTTTACCATTTGTTCTACCGTAGCATCATCGGGATAGAAATTTTGGTCGCTACCGCTTTTTTCAGCCAGAGCATCTATATCTTCTTTGTATTTTTTACAGGAATCACATTCCAAAAGATGTTTTTGTAAATCCTCCGGTAATTCTTTTTGTCCGAAATATAAAAGCAGTTGATTTTGACATTGCTTACAATTCATCGGTGCCATCCTTTTTTAAGAGCGGTTGCTCGCAGTTTGGCAATTGCCTCGCGGTATAATGTCTTGACGGTTCCCAGAGCTTTGCCGGTCAGTTGGGCAATTTCTTCAAAGGTGAGCTCTTTGTAAAAGTGAAGCTCAAAAACAAGGCGCTGTTGTTGGGGAAGTTGAGCCATAAAGCCAAGGATATTTTGTCTTAATTCTCGGTTAAGCATTTCCTTTGATGGGTCATCAGAGGCGTGAATTGCTTTATGATTATCAAGAGGTAAGTTTTTTCCCTCTTTTTTTAGATAGTTCAAACATTTATTGGTAGCTATGCGGTAAACCCAATTTTCGAATTTGGCTTTTCCTTGAAAGGTAGCTAAATTCTGCCAGGCGGCGACAAAAGTATCCTGAGCCAAATCTTGGGCACTGTCGATATTTTGAGTCATTTTATATGTCATAGCTATAATTGGTTTCATCATTATTTTTACTATTTTTGAGAAAGCTTCCCGATTACCGTTTTGGGCTTCCTCAATCCATTCGTTAAAAAGAGTTCTATCCGTTTTTAGCATTCTCGTTTTTTCTGATATTAAGACATTCGGATTTAGGAAAAGATTAATAGAAATTATAAACAAGCAAAAAAAAACCGGAAATATTCCGGTTTAACAGAAAAACTTTTCTAATATTTAATCACGGCGGCTTTTTTCCAGAACCTTGCTGTAGCCGATAAAATCCGAAAGGACCTTTCCCGTACCTCGGACAACGCAAGTAAGAGGGTCTTCGGCGACATTGACCGGCAAATTCGTCTCTTGGCGCAAACGTTTATCCAAGCCTCTTAACAAAGCTCCGCCACCGGTGAGAATTATTCCCCTTTCCAAGATATCCGAAGCCAATTCCGGAGGGGTCCGTTCCAAAGCCTGCCGTACCGCTTCAATAATAATATCGATGGTTTCCGATAAAGATTCTCTGACTTGAACCGAAGACATATTGAGGTTTTTAGGTACTCCGGCGACCAAATCCCGGCCTTTGATTTCCATAGAAATTTCTTTTTCCAAAGGAAAGGCAGAGCCGATTTTTATCTTTATCTCTTCCGCCGTTAGTTCTCCGATGAGGAGGTTATAATTTTTTTTGAGGTACATTATGATAGCGTCGTTTAGCTCGTCTCCGGCAACCCTTATAGAAGTATCGTTAACAATACCGTTTAAAGCGATAACGGCGATTTCCGAGGTGCCGCCGCCAATATCGATAATCATGCTTCCCGATGGTTGCTCCACCGGCAATCCGACCCCTATCGCCGCCGCCATCGGTTCTTGGATTAGAAAGACTTCACGGGCGCCGGCATTTTCCGCAGAATCACGAACCGCTCGTTTTTCCACTTCGGTAATGCCCGAAGGAACAGAAATGACCACTCGGGGTTTCATCAAAAATTTATGTTTGACAACCCGGCGGATAAAATCGGCAATCAATCGTTCGGAAATATCAAAATCGGCAATGACGCCATCTTTTAAGGGCCTGATAGCTTCTATCCCTCCGGGGGTGCGACCGGTCATTTCTTTGGCGGCAGAGCCGATAGCTAAAACTTTACCCGAAGATTTTTCAATGGCAACCACGGAAGGTTCATTGAGAACAATTCCTTGACCACGGACAAAGACCAAAGTGTTGGCGGTGCCCAAATCAATACCGATATCGTTGGAAAGCGAGTCGAAAACTCCCAAGTTAATTCCTTTTAACTACTTGCGATTTTTATTTCTGTTTTTTTCCCTATCTTTATTATCGCATTTAAGATTCATAAGTTTACTTATTTACTTAAAAAAGCGCAAATAAAATCTTTTTATATCAACAAAAATATCAGGTGCTATCGTTTTTGGTTATTTTTTCCCTATGAAACGAGCTTTATTTGATTTTGTCAGTTTGTTAATAGCTGGTTTTATTTCTTTAAGATACTCCTTGCCAAACTCTGTCCATTCTTTTACTATTAGCTTCTATGAAATTAGGTATTATTGGAAAGCCTCAAAGCGGTAAAACCACTGTTTTTAATGCCGCTTCGGGACATCAGGAAGCAGTCGGCGATTATAGCCAAGCCAGCCACCGGGCGATTATCAAAGTCCCCGATGAACGTGTTGATAAGTTAGCCGAATTGGTTTCTCCTAAAAAAATTACCTATGCCGAGATCGAATTTCTTGATGCTCCCGGCTTTACCGGTAGCGGTAAAGAAGCCGGTACTTTGGAGATAAATCCCGAATTACACCACATGGATGCTTTAATGTTGGTTATCGATGCTTACTCGCCTGACGCCCATCCCCAAAAAGATATCCAAAACCTGATTGATGAAATGATCTTAGCCGATCAGGTGGTCGTGGAAAACAATATTGAAAAAAAGTCCCGAAAAATGAAATTAACCGGTGATAAATCGGCTCATAACGAATTGGACTTATTGAAAAAATGCCAAGCTACTTTGGACGAAGGAGAATTACTAATCAATTTGAATTTGGCATCTAATGAAGAAAAAATGTTGCGTGGCTATACCTTCTTAACGCAAAAACCGCTTTTGATTGCTATCAATATTGATGAAGATAAAATTAATCAACAGGATGTTATTGCTGATGATTTTAAAGAACATATCATAACAAGCAAAAGGGATGTGGCTGTTATCTGTGGCAAAATGGAAATGGAGTTAGTGACCCTTAGTCCCGATGATCGTCAATTGTTTATGAAAGAGTTGGGAATAAAGGTTCCGGCGGTGGAAAAGGTTATCCAAAAATCATATTCTCTTTTGGGTTTAATCTCTTTTCTTACTGCCGGTGAACCGGAAGTGCGCGCTTGGACGATAAAAAAGGGAGATACCGCTCAAAAAGCGGCGGGAGTAATTCATTCGGATATCGAACGCGGTTTTATCCGGGCGGAAGTGGTGGCTTATGATGATTACCTACAATATAAAACGATGTCGGCTATCAAAGCGGCGGGCAAAGCGCGTTTGGAAGGTAAAGATTATATTGTTAAAGATGGATTATATTGTTAAAGATGGCGATGTAATTCTCTTTCGTTTTAACGTATAACTATAAAATACATTAGAAATAATTATTGTCTGTATTTATTTATGTAATTAAATTTTGTTAAAATTGTTCAAAAAATGAGCAAATATGCCGAACTTATAGTAAAACTGGATATTAAATAGGATATTTATATTATGACAGAAGTGATGGAAAAGAAAAATAATTCCATAGATACGAAGGTACTGCCCATTTTACCTTTAAAAGGTACCGTTGTTTTCCCTTATCTTATTGTACCTTTGATGATTCAAGATACCGAACAAACCCGTTTGGTCGATGATGCTTTAATGAAGGGGTCTCAAATCGGGATGTTCTTACAGAAAGACACTCAAATCGATAACCCTCAACCGGATGATTTGTATCACATAGGCACCTCGGGTAATATTCTTAAGATGCTTCGCTTTCCCGATGGAACCGTGCGTTTTTTAATTCAAGGATTGGCGCGTATCAGGATAAAGAAATTCGTTACGCAAACCCCTTTTCTTTCGGCGGAAGTGGAAGAAGCCAAAGAGACTTTCGATAACCCCATAAAAATAGAGGCCTTGCAACGCAGTTTGATGGAGCGTCTTAAAAAGATGATTGATCTGGTGCCCAATCTCTCCGACGAGTTTCAGATTTCCGCTATCAATCAGGACACCCCTTCCAAATTGGCTGATTATATCGCTTCCAATATGAATATTAAGGTTCAGCAAAAACAGGAAATTCTGGAAGAACTCAATGTTTATAAGCGGATGAGCCGCATTTATACGATGTTGAATAAAGAGATAGAAGTATTGGAAATTTCGCATAAAATACAAGCCAAAGCCGCCAGCGAACTGGGAAAATCTCAACGCGATTATATCTTGCGAGAACAGTTAAAAGCCATCAAAAAAGAATTGGGCTATACCGATGAAAAATCGGAAATTGAAGAATTCGAGAAGAAAATAGAAGAAGCCCATATGTCCGAAGCGGCGGAACAAGCCGCCCGCAAGGAAGTCGACCGCTTGTCTCATATGGCGCCATCATCGGCGGAATATACCGTATCTCGAACTTATTTGGATTGGCTGGTTTCACTGCCATGGGATAAATCGACCAAAGATAAATTGGATTTAAAAAAAGCCAAAAAAACTCTGGATGAAGACCATTATAATCTGGAGAAAATAAAAGACCGTATTTTGGAATATCTTGCCGTTAGAAAGCTGAAATCCGATATTAAAGGGCCTATCATTTGTTTCGTCGGACCTCCCGGAGTGGGCAAGACATCGTTGGGAAAATCCATCGCCCGAGCTATGGGAAGAAAATTTGCACGCGTGTCTTTGGGAGGAATGCGCGACGAAGCAGAAATACGCGGGCATCGTCGCACCTATATCGGAGCCATGCCGGGACGGATTATTCAGTTAATCAAACGGTGTGAATCGAACAACCCCATCATCATGCTTGATGAAGTGGATAAAATAGGCTCTGATTTCCGCGGCGACCCGGCTTCGGCTTTACTGGAAGTCTTAGATCCCGAGCAGAACGATTCTTTTTCCGACCATTATCTTGAGGTCGCTTTCGATCTTTCCAAAGTAATGTTTATCACTACCGCCAACTGGTTGGAACCGATTCCGGCGGTTTTGCGCGACCGGATGGAAATAATCAATCTCCCCGGTTATACCGATATAGAAAAATTAGCCATTGCCAAACGACATTTAATTCCCAAACAATTAGCCAATCATGGTCTTTCGAGTAAATATCTTACCTTTCAGGACAGCGCTATTAAAGCGATTATCGATGGTTACACCCGCGAAGCCGGATTGCGCAATCTGGAAAGAGAAATTGCCTCCGTTATTCGGAAAGCCGCCAGAAAAGTGGCTTCGGGGTATAAAAAGAAAATTATCATTGGTGCCAAAGATATATCAAAACTTTTGGGCCCGGTGAAATTTATCCGCGAGGGCTTGACTCGCCAGGGAATAATCGGCGTTGTTCCCGGGTTAGCGTATACCGCTTATGGCGGGGAATTACTCTTTGTCGAAGCGACTTACATGGTAGGTAAAAATAACCTTATGTTAACCGGTCACCTCGGCGAAGTGATGAAAGAATCGGCGCAAGCGGCGCTTTCGTTTATTAAATCAAACATCGAAGAATTGAAAATCTCTCCTGCCGCTTTCGAAAATAAAGATATTCATATCCATGTACCCTCGGGAGCGGTACCCAAAGACGGACCTTCGGCGGGAATCACTATCGTCGTTGCTTTGGCTTCGCTTTTTACTCAAAGAAATGTTAAACCCTGTTTAGCTATGACCGGCGAAATCACTTTAAGGGGACAGTTGTTGCCTATCGGAGGCTTGAAAGAAAAACTTTTGGCGGCTTATCGAAGCGGAATCAAGCAGGTGATATTGCCCGAAGAAAACAGAAAAGATACGGTGGAACTTCCTTCCGAGATAAAAAAGAATGTTAAGTTAAAATTCTTTGCTGAGGTTTTGCCGGCAGTCAAGTACGCTTTGGAAAGTAAAAATCAACATCATAATAAAGCCAAAAGTAAGCGTTAACTTTATTAAAAGATAAAAGTTTGATTGATGAAAATCGTAACCGCAGAGTTGATGCGTCAAATTGACCGGGAAACGATTGAAGGGGTGGGCATTCCCGGACCGGAATTGATGGAAAACGCCGGAAGAGGTACGGCTTGGTTAATTCTCGATAATATTCTTCCTGCCGGGACTAATATTAAGGTGGCTATTTTCTGCGGTAAAGGAAATAACGGAGGGGATGGGTATGTCGTCGCACGCTATCTTCACCAACAACATATTAAAGTTTTTGTTTATTATTTAGGTCCCTATGAGAAACTATCTCCTGACGCACGTTTAAATTTTGACCGCGCTAAAGAGCTTGATATAGAACTTCACGAATTAAAATCAAAAGAAGATTTGCCGGAAAATTTGGATGTCGATTTTATTGTCGATGCTATTTTCGGTACTGGTTTTAGTGGTGCTCCCCGAGGGTTGTCAGCAGATATTATCAGATATATTAATATTCAGGAAAAAACCACCATTGCCGTTGATATACCATCCGGTCTTAATGCCGATACCGGTAAATTTGAAGGAGAGGTTATTGACGCTGACTTTACTTTTACGATGGGGTTACCCAAATATGGGCTTTTTATTTCTCCCGGAAGAGAGCAAGCCGGTTATGTCAGCGTGGTACCGATTGGCATCCCGGATGAAGTGATAGATAAGTTTCAAATTCCTAACGAATTGATTGCTTTCGAGGATGTGGCTCAGAGATTGCCTGTCCGTAAACCGGACGGTCACAAAGGTGATTTTGGCAAAGTGTTTATTCTTGCCGGTTCCCGTGGTTTGACGGGAGCGGCTATTTTAGCCGCCAAAAGTGCCCTTCGTGCCGGATGTGGATTGGCAAAAATTGGTTGTCCCCAAACGGTTTTACCCATTATTGCCGGTTCCGTTACCGAAGCTACCGGTTTGCCGTTGCCCGATGTGGCAAAAAAAGGTGCTTTGGCTCTGCGAGGGTTGGGTGAAATCCGTTTGGCGATACAGGAGCACGATGCCGTTATCGTCGGTCCCGGTCTGGGGCGGCATCACGAAACCTTTGAATTGGTTAGAAGATTGATTTCCTCTATGGAAAAACCGATGATCGTTGATGCCGACGGTTTAAATGCTTTGGCGAAGCATATCGATATTTTGAAAAATATTGAAACCCCGATGGTCTTAACTCCCCATCCGGGTGAATTCAAACGGTTGACTTCCGTTTCCGTCCCTGAAGATATTCATCAACGCATCAATGTTGCCCGTGAGTTCGCCACTATTTATCGAAAAGTTTTGGTTTTAAAAGGCAGTCCGACTATTGTTGCCGATAAAGATGGCGTTTGCTATGTTAACCGGACAGGCAATTCCGGGATGGCTACCGGCGGGTCGGGTGATGTTTTGTCGGGAATTATCGGCACTTTTTTGGCGCAGAAAATGCCCCCTATCGATGCCGCTATCTGCGGGGTTTATATCCATGGTTATGCCGGTGATCTAGCCGCTAATGATTTGACTGAGAGAGCGATGATTGCAGGGAATATGGTTGATTATCTTGGCGAAGTATTTCAAATATTGACATGAAAAAGCACATAGAGATATTTCTCTATGTGCCCCAAAAATTTTCCCCGATAAAA
>JAADHM010000178.1 GCA_013151855.1 FCB group bacterium
GGAAACAATTTAACTATGTCAGTTTGGCAATCATTTAGTCCTCAGATTTTTTTAAATATTGTTTTAACTATCAATATCACATAAGACCAAAAAAACGGAACTTCCCTTTGACAAACACCATATACCTAATGTATAAAAGTTGTTGACCGAAACAGGCTGAATTTTGTAAATTGTAAAGAGGAAATAATATTATGAATTATATAAAAATTGCTTTTTTAATGATCCTTTTAATGGCCCTTTTTATGTTTGTCGGCTATCTGGTGGGAGGACAAACGGGGATTATTATTGCCTTTCTTTTAGCCAGCGGTCTAAATTTTTTCAGTTATTGGTATTCCGATAAAATGGTGCTAAAAATGTATCGAGCACGAGAGGTAACTGAAAGTGATTGTCCTAAATTATATAATGCCGTAAAAGCAGTAATTAACAAAGTAAATAATTATGACATTACGAGAGATATATTGAAATCAACCTCTAACACCCATATGCCCATGCCCAAAGTATACTTAATTCCCAGCAAAGCTCCCAATGCCTTTGCCACCGGCAGAAATGCCGAACATGCGGCTGTTGCCGCCACCGAAGGTATCATAGGAATACTCAATCAAGACGAACTGACTGGGGTTATCGGACACGAGATAGCCCACATCAAACACAAAGATATGCTCATAGGTATGGTTGTGGCAACTTTTGTGGGAGCCATCGGTATTTTAGCTTCCATCGCCCGCTGGGGAGCTATCTTTGGGGGCTTCAGCAGAGATGATGAACGCGGAGGCATCGCCGGTTTGTTAGTCGCCGCCATTGTCGCCCCTCTTGTCGCTATGATTATTCAATTGGCCATATCGCGTCAGAGAGAATACCGCGCCGACGCCGAAGGAGGAAAAATAACGGGAAAATATCTCGCTTTGGCATCAGCTTTGGAAAAAATCCACAAAGCACCCGTTCGTCTCAATCTTGATAACCGTCCCGCCACGGCTCATTTGATGATTGCTAACCCTCTTTCGGGGAAAGGGCTGTCATCACTATTTTCCACCCATCCCCCGGTAGAAAAAAGGATTGAACGACTTAGAAAATTAGCCGAAGAATCAATTTATAAAGGTTTAGCATGATAGAACCGGATGATAACCCATGTTTATGTGGGAACGAGGCTTTTGCGTAATATGGAATCCGATTGGTTCTTGGAACTCTCAGCGATATTTTTATTGATCTTAGCCAATGGTTTTTTTGCTTTATCCGAATTTTCCATCATTGCCAGCCGCAAAAGTAAATTAAAACAACTTATCGAAGAAGGAAAAAGAGGAGCCGCTATTGCTGAGAAACTACACCGCAATCCCGATAAATTTTTGGCTACCGTTCAAGTCGGTATAACTTTAATCGGCACCTTAGCGGGAGTTTTCGGTGGCGCGACAATGGTGGTTCATCTCGAAAAAACAATCTCTAAAATACCTCTGGCTTTTGTTTCCGACTCCTCCAAATCGGTGGCGGTGATACTGGTAGCTATCGGCATTACTTTTTTCTCGGTTTTGGTGGGAGAATTGGTACCCAAGTATCTGGCCCTGACCAACCCTGAGTATTATGGGCGCCACGTGGCTTACCCCATCAATATATTTATAAAATTCACTTCCTTTTTTTCCACCATTTTAAGTCGTACCGCTAATTTTTTAATCTCTCTTTTGGTGGGCCGGAAAAAAACCAACAGAGCTCCGATTACCGAGGAAGAGATAAATTTGATGGTATATGAAGGTAAAGAAAAAGGGGTCTTTGATGAAATGGAAGAAAAGCTAATCAAAGCCGCTTTTGATTTTTCCGATTCCACTATTCGTCGCGCTATAACCCCGCGCACTGATGTCATTGGTCTGGAAATTAACACTCCTCCTGAAAAAATTATCCAAATCATTATTGAGAACGGGTACAGCCGCTATCCTATTTTTGAAAAAGATATTGACCATATTATCGGTGTTCTCTACACTAAGGATATTATCATTCATAAATTGAACCCTCAGTTGATCATCTTGAAAGATTTGTTGCGCAAACCTCTTTTTGTCCCCGACTCGATGTCTTTATCGAAGTTATTAAATGTCTTTCAAAAACAGAAAAAACATATCGCTATCGTTCTCGATGAATTCGGCGGTACTGCCGGTATCATAACTTTAGAAGATGTTTTGGAAGAACTGGTGGGTGAGATTCAAGATGAATATGATATGGAACCGGAACCGTTGGTGAAACACTCCGACACGGTAGCATACGCCGAAGGTTCCGTCTGGCCCGGTAGCGTCAATGAATTGATGAACAGCAAACTACCGGAAGACAAAACAGACACTTTGGCGGGCTTATTTATCGACCATTTGGGAAGATTGCCGGAAAAGAATGAATCGATTATCATCGCCGATATGAAAATAACCGTTCTTGAGCAGGAAGATAACCGCTTAGTTCGATTAAAATTGGAAAAAGTAAAACCGAAAAATCAATAAGAACTGGAATTAGTATTGTATAAAATTTTGAAAACCCCCCTCGTTTGGTTACGCACGCTCTACGATTGGGTACTAAGCTTGGGGGAAACCCCCTACGGTGTTCCGGCACTTTTTTTATTAGCCTTGGCGGAAGCCTCTTTCTTCCCCATTCCGCCTGACGCTCTTTTAATCGCTTTATGTATGGGGGCTTATAAACGTTGGAAAAAGTTTGCCTTGGTATGTTCGCTAGGCTCAATAGTTGGCGGTATGTTGGGTTATCTGATAGGGCACTATGCCTTCAATTTAGTTGGCGAAAAATTGCTTTCGATATCCGCTTCCCTTTCCGGAACCGACCCCAAACAACTGCTGGGACAGGCTCAATATTGGTTTAACGAAAAAGAGGTGTGGGGGCTTAAAGTAGGCTCGTGGGCGGTGGGCATTGCCGGTTTTACTCCCATCCCTTACAAAGTTTTTACCATTGCCGCCGGTTTTTTTAAGATGGATTTCATTCCTTTTGTCATCGCCTCAGCTATCAGCCGTTCTTTACGTTTCTTTGTTGTTGCCGGTCTCATCGGTATTTTTTACAAAAAATACGGGATTAGAATCAAAGACTTTATTGATAGATATTTTAACCTGCTGGCTATTACTTTTGTCATTTTATTGATTCTTGGTTTTATCTCTATAAGATTCTTAAAAGGTCATTAAGGATACAATTTGAACTATTACCAAAAGTTACTTTTGATAATTGGTATAAAAATATAGCTAATTTAAAATAAAGTTATTAATATATGATTAGTAGTATTTAAAAATATAGAGGAGTATATGGCACATCAGCATTTCGATAAACATATTTCCGGTAAAAAACTTTTCTGGGTCATTGTTTTAAATGCCATTATTACTATTGCGGAATTTATCGGTGGTATAATAAGCGGTTATTTAGCATTAATAGCAGATGCAATTCATAATTTATCGGACGTAGCGGCTTTATGCTTAGCTTGGCTGGGTGTTAAAGGGGCGGCGATGCCAGTAACCAAAAAGTCGACTTACGGCTATAAAAGAATTGAGGTGATGACAGCTTTAATCTCCGGTGTTTCTTTAGTGGTTATTTCCATTTTTATTTTCAAAGAAGCTTATAATCGTTTTCTTAACCCCAAACCCATTTCTGACCCGTGGTTGTTTTTAACTATCGCTGTTATCGGTTTGCTGGGAAACGTATTTTCTATTTTGCTTTTACAAAAGGACAAAGGCAAATCGCTCAATATGAAAGCGGCTTTTTTACATATGGCTTACGACGCCCTATCTTCTGTCGCTGTTATCATCGGAGGTATAATAATCTTAGTAAGCGGTTTATATATTATTGATGTTATCCTCTCCACATTGATAGCCGTTATGATTCTCTGGTCGTCTTATATGGTTATAAAAGAAGCGGTATTTATTTTTATGGAAGCGGTTCCTTTCGATATTGACTTCGATGAAGTGATGGACACTATTTATAATATTCCCCGCGTAAAAGATGTTCACGATTTACATATCTGGTCTTTGTCGTCCCATGAAATCGCCTTATCCTGTCATATATGCCTGGAAGAAAAAGATTATCAGCAAGGTCCGGAAATTATCGACCAAATCAACGAAGTCCTTCTCGATAAATTTCATATCGACCACGGTACGATCCAATTGGAAAAAGAAGGTTGTTCCCGCTCCAATGTCTTATGTTATAACGAACACGACCATGGGAAGCAAAGTTGAACGACAAACTGATTGAGATAGAAATAACCGACTTAGCCTATGACGGTAAAGCGGTGGGGCATAAAGATGGCAAAGTAGTCTTTCTCAAAGGCGGCTTGCCGGGAGAAACGGTATTGGCGGAAATAATCAAGAGCAAGCCCCGTTATGATATGGCTATCGTAAAAGAAATTACTCAAAAATCACATTTCCGCGTACCAACCGTCTGTTCTCACTTTACTTATTGCGGAGGATGTACCTGGCAGGATTTGGATTATGCCGCCCAGCTTATGTTCAAAAAGAAACAGGTTATTGACTGTGTGGAACGAATCGGAGGCTTGCCAGATATTAAAATTTTCGATGTCATCGGCTCTCAAGAAATTTTTGGTTATCGCAATAAAATGGAATTTTCTTTTAATGTCGATACCAAAGAAGGTTTCACCCTCGGTTTACACCACCGAGGAAGTTTCCGTGATATTTTTAATCTGGAAAAATGCTATCTGACCCCCGATATCACCAGTGAAATCGTCCGCTGGATGCAAAGTTTTGTCAAAGAGGAAAACATTCCGGTATATGATGTCAAGAATCATACCGGCTATATGCGCTTTTTAATGATTCGGCAGGCAAAAAACACTTCCGATTTAATGGTGAATGTCGTTACCAATTACGGAGAATTCCCGGTAAAAGAGAAATTGATAAAAAATATTACCCAAGCTTTTCCTTCCCTTACCACCATTGTTCACAATCAAAACGGCCAAAAATCCAATATCGCCGTTGGAGAGAAGGAAACAATTCTCTGGGGACCGGGATTTATAGAAGAACGGCTTTTCGACACCGTTTTTCGCATTCGCACCAATTCTTTTTTTCAAACCAATTCTCTTCAAGCGGAAACTCTGTACCAAACCGGTTTTGAAATGCTGAATCCGCAAGAAAATGACCATGTGCTCGATTTATACTGTGGCACCGGCACTATCGGCATCTTGTTAGCACCAAAAGTCAAAGAAGTCATTGGCGTTGAACTGGTGGCTGATGCGGTGAAAGCGGCACAAGAGAATGCCTCCCTTAACAAAATCTCCAACATCTCTTTTTATGAAGGACATGTCAAAGATTTTTTAAAAGACAAAAACAGTGCTCAAGATTACTTTAATGTCGTTATTGTCGACCCCCCGCGTGCCGGTCTTCATCCCAAAGCATTGAAACAACTGTTGATACTGAAACCGGAAAAGATTTTATATATTTCCTGCAACCCGGCAACTTTCGCTCGCGACGCCCAAAAAATCGTCGCAGAAGGATACCGATTGCCGGAAATTAAACCGGTCGATATGTTTCCTCACACCATGCATATCGAATTAGTTTCCGTTTTTCATCGTTTATAAGAAAACTTGCATTTCTTTTTAAATTTGGTTAAATTTGCGCTTTAATTTATTTAAGGAGGACAGATGTTACATAGAACAACGAGGATTCTTTTTTTTATATCTTTTTTTATTTTACTTTCATTAAATAGTGAAGCCGCCAGAAATAAACATACCTTTGATAAGTTATGTAACAATATCTTAGAAACCATCCAATCGTTTTACCCCGTCCACTCTACGGAGATGGGTATCCACGCTTATGACCATCGTTTTACCGATTATTCATCGAAATCGGTTAAACAAATGATAAAAAAGATGACCAATTATGAAAAAAAGTTATACCGATATAAAAATGTAAAACTTTCTCCACACGACCGTATTAACTATGAGCTTATAAAATCAAATGTCGATATTACTCTTTTGGATTTAAAACGTATCAAATGGCATAAAAAATCACCTTTACTTTATATTGATGAAGCCGTTAACGGTCTCTATTTTTTGATGCTCTCGAACCATGCTCCTCTGAGGGAACGAATTGTGTCTATTATTCACCGGATGAAAGCCGTCCCCGCTCTCTTTTTGACAGCACGGAGAAACATAACCAACCCCCCACCGGTTTATATTGACGCCGCCAAAACGTCTTTGGAATCCGGTCTTCAGTTTTACAAAGAAGTCTCCGCGGAATTGATGAACAAGTTTCCCGAGCGCGCCGATGAAATCTCTCGGGTCTCAACCAAAGCCAGAGAAGCCATGAACGATTTTTTAAACTATCTCTCGGACATAAAACCCGGCCCGGAAAAGGGATTCGCCATCGGGAAAGAAAACTTCGATTACAAGCTCTCCCACGAATATTTCCTTCCCTTTGACAGCGATTCTCTTTTAAAAATCGGCGAAACTCTCTTTAAAGAATCCGATAAAGCTTATCGTGAATATGAAACATATATGGATACTAACCATCAAAACGGTTCTGATTCCATTTTTGTTCCGGCTCATTTCACCAAACAGGATATTTTGGACTATTACAATTGGGAAACCAATCAGGTCAAAATTTTTCTTGAAATTAACAATATCATAACTGTTCCCAAAAATATTGCCCCTATCACCGTAGTAGAAACTCCCGCTTTTCTCAGAACTATGATTTCCGGTATCGCTTATCAACCGGCGGGACCTTTTGATTCGGTGCAACACGGTTACTTTTATGTCCGCCCCATTCCCGACGATTTAGATCGCAGACAACTGGAAGCCCGTTATCGTTATGTTTATCGGCGCGGGTTTAGAGGTTCGGTGGTTCACGAAGCCTACCCGGGCCATCATCTCCAAACCCAGTTGGCGGGAATGAATCCCGACCCCGTGAGAAAATGGCAGAACAACATTATGATGATTGAAGGCTGGGCGTTATACTGTGAAGAAATGATGTATCACAACGGATTATACGGCGAAGAAAATCCGGCTCAATGGTTAGGCGTTTTAGGGGGCATAAGATTCAGGGCGGCGCGGATTATCGCCGATGTCAAGCTCCATACCGGCCAGTTCACTTATGACCAATGCGTCCAATGGATGATAAAAGCCTTGGATATCACCAGTTCTTCGGGAAAAGAATATATCAAAACCGAAGTGCGCCGTTATACCACCAGTCCCACTTATCAAATGTCCTATCTTATGGGTAAACGGGAAATAACCGAACTTTATCAGGCGGCAAAAGCTCAAGAAGGCAGCAGCTTCACTCAGAAAAAATTTTATGATGCTCTACTGGCGGAAGGCTCTATTCCTCCCACTTTGATGTGGAACATTATGGGATTATCTAAAAATAGCAGGTAAAAACCAATAAAACCTTTTACCATATTTTCAATCTAAAGAACATTGTTTTTTTAATGTTTGCGGATAACTCCTCTAATTTATCCGTAACCAATGGTATAAATCTTCGTATCAAAAAGGGAAAGAATAGTTTCGAAAATGGAGCAAAATTATTAAATTATACCGATAACAAAATAAAGTGTGTTCCAACAAACAAAGTTATAGTATAATAATAATATGTTGTATCTTTTAGCCATATTACTAATTGTTTTAGCTCTTTTACTGATTTCCAAAATCAGGATAAAAGCAATCATAAAACCGGATGGGAAAACTCTCTTTGTCGGCTTGGGACATATCGGCACCGAATATGACTTCATCAGTAAAAAAAGTGTTTTTAAAATTTTTAAGCTTAAGATTAAATTACGGAAAAAAATTGAGAAAATCAAAAAAACACCTAAAACAAAGCCAAAAGCTAAAAAGAAAAAAATAACATGGAACTTCATAAAACAAATGGCTAAACATTCTCAAGCAATCTGGCAATATTTATCATCATTGGTAAAATCAGTTACCATCGAAAAGCTCGAAGGGAAAATTGTCGGTGGCTTTGAAAGACCGGATTTGACCGGCATAATGTTTGGTTATTATCAGGCAACGATGGCTATTGCTCCCCAAATATCGAAGAGATTTCAATTTGTTCCCGACTGGCAGGGGAATTCGTGGCAGGCAACATTGCAGGCTTCTTTGGCAATTCCCTTTTATAAATTTATGTTCCATACTTTAAGTTTAATATTAAAATTACCCTTAAGAGAGCTATTAAAAGTGGCGATAGGAAAAAAGAAAGGAGCTCAGGATGACTAATAATGTGGTAGAGATTCTCAAAGGTGTCGTAGGAGAACTGCGAGAAATATCCAAATCGGAAACAATTATCGGTCAACCCATAACCGTCGGTGACCGCACGGTTATTCCGGTAGTAAAAATATCCGTTGGTTTTGGTGCCGGCGGAGGTCAAGGTGAAAACGAGAAAGCCGGTACCGGTTTTGGCGGCGGCGGCGGCGGCGGGGTCAGAATTGAGCCCTCGGCCTTCATTATTATGGATAAATCCGGCATATCTCTTTTACCGGTGGCTAAAGGGAAATGGGATACAATTATCGATGCTATCCCTAATATTGCCAAAAAAATCAACAAACTAAAAGAAAAGTTTAAATCCGACCAAGAAGAAGATACCGAAGAATCATCCGAAGACGAAACCACCGAGAGCGAAGATTAAATTTAATAGCGGGATTTGCAGGGATCCCGCCTTGCATTTCTGGGTTTGACGAAAGCTATCCGAGCTTTATATCCTCGTATTACCCCCATCAGTTGTGTACCTTT
>JAADHM010000205.1 GCA_013151855.1 FCB group bacterium
AAAAAATCTATATCCATAAGCCGTAATAATATTCTCTACTTGACTTTTGTCATAAAAATCGTTAAATGATTTTAAAACTTTATGGTGCCATCCATTAAGGATGGGTAAAAGGGAAAACGGTGCGAATCCGTTGCAGCCCCGCTACTGTATTGGTTACTCTTAAAACATGAAGTCACCTGTCATAAACGATGGGGAAGGCGTTTTAAGGGGTTTGAAACCAAAGCCAGGAAACCTGCCATAAAATAATCTTGGTTGCCGTCAGCGCGGGTTGACAGTAGCTTGTTAAGTTTCTTAAGAGCGCTGGTGGCAGGACAGGAGTATGTCATGAAGCGCCTTTATTTTGTGCTAGTGCTGTTGGTTTTTAGTGCGATGGGAACTAAAGCGACAGTCACCTCGAAAAAGGGGGAAGGAACCAAAGTTTTACCGGACAGTATTATTGTTACGGCGGACCGCTTTGGTCTCACACCCAAAAACTCAGTTTGGCCTACGGAGTCAATTAAGCGTCAAGCTCTTGCTCAAAGTGTGGATATGAAATCCGCTCTTGATGGCAGGGGAGGGGTGGATATTCGTAATTACAACGGTTTTGGCTCCGTATCCACCTTATCTAACTGGGGTGTCTTTAACCGTCAAATGCTTTTGCTTTATAACGGGCGGGTGGTAAAAGATTATTCACTGGGCGGATTTAATCTTTCCGATTATAGCTTGGATGAATTTAATCGTATCGAGATTCTCAAAGGTCCCCAATCAGCTTTTTATGGTGCCGATGCTATCGGGGGAGTGGTAAATTTAATTACTTCCAGTCCTTTGGTAGATAGATTAGAATTAACTACAAGGCAGGGAAGTTTTGATTTCAGTCAATACCATTTTGATTTTGCCAAAAAGATAGGCAACTTTGGCTTTGGTGGCTTTGCCGAATATGGTAAAGCGGATAATAATCGGGATAACGCCGGAAGCGAGAGGATTCTTTTTGATTTGAAAACAGGCTATTTGTCAGCGGATAACCGTCACAAGTTGTTACTTTCTGCGAGATATTTCAATGACAGTTTGGGAGTTCCCGGACCGCAGCCGAGTAAAAGCTATATCCCCGTATATGGCAATGCGGAATCGTATTCTCTTTATGATTATCAGAAAGATGAAAACTATTCCGTTGATTTTCAGTATCACTTTGAAGACAAAACAAAAGGAACAGCACAACTTGATATTTTTTGGGAAAAGAAAAACTTAGACTATCATTCGTTATATAACTATATGTTTAATTATTATACTTTTGATTCTACGGTAAATCCCGTCGATTCCAGCTTAAATACCGATTCCGTGGATGTCCGTTCTCGTTCCCTCTATAACAAACGGTCTTCTGGACTCAGCGCTCGCTATATGAATCATATCTCTTCCTTCCAATATGCCGGAGGAATCGATTGGTTGTCCGGTTCTATTCGTTCTACCACCGATGACAAAAGTGATGCTACCAATATTGTCGGACCTTTTTCTCCTTATACCTATAATTATGGTAGCTATAACTATTGGAAAGGTGTTCAGAGTCAGTATGATTTATGGTCGGATATTATTTTGGAAACCAACAATTATCTTCGTTTTGATGTCAGCGGGCGTTTGCAATTGATGAAAAATCGGGAAACGCAACCTTCGTATAATTTGGGTTTGGTTTTTTCACCGCTTCCGACAACGGAATTTAAAATCGGCTATGGTTATGCTTTTCGCCTGCCGACTATTTCGGAACGATTTGCCGAAAACGTTTTTACCGTCGGCAATGATAAACTCAACCCCGAAACCTCCCGTTCGATTATCGGTTCCCTGCGCTTTAATTCCGATGATAAAAAAATACAAGCGAGAGCGACTTTCTTCCATCAAGCTGTTGATTCTTTGATTCAATATCAATTTGATATGACTTCCTTTAAATATACTCCCCGAAATGTGGAAAAATTTAAGTCTCATGGCGTTGATTTGAGTTTTCAATATAACTTTTCTTCGAGGCTTTCCTTCTCATGGGGGGGAGTGGTTCAAAAGGCTCAACAAACAATTGACGATGGACAGCACTATGTTGATGCCTTTTATGTCCCCGACTTTAAATGGCGTGCCGATATTGGAGGTCAATACCGACCGATAAGTTATAATTTTAATGTCTGTTATACTTCTCGGCGTTCGCTTCTTTTCGGTGATAATGAAAAATATATTGACCATGTTTATGATATGGGGTTCGCTTTGGGTTATGACTTTTTGAAGAATTTTTCACTTATGTTTACCGGTAATGATTTGGCCAACCAAAAACGACCGGATCAATTTGGTTTTTCTCTTCAAGATAACGATTATCCCTCTTTAGGTAGAAGATTTTATATATCTGCCAAATACTCCCTCTTTTAATAAAAGACCTCTTTTTTTTAGCAAGGGATGGTTAGTTAATTCCACCCCTTGCTCGCAAATTATGTTATAAATTTCTGGAACTTTTATTATGTTGAAGTTTTTAAAATTATATTCATTTTTTTTCATAAATAATATGATTTTAGTTGACTTTATCGATTTAATTGCTATAAAGTAAACTTTAATGGGAATGAACTCGCTTTAATTTATTATTATAACAAGGTAAATATTATGGGTAACTGGAATTTTGAATTTTCTATCGATATAAATGTTAAAAATCATATTCTGTTTAGCAAAATTTATGGGCTTTGGAAATTAGAAACAGCCGAAGCATATTGCGATGAATTTAAAAAAGTCGTGAAACCTTTGCTTAATGAGCCTTGGGCTAAACTGATTGATTTGACTAACTGGAAGACTTCTTATCCTGAAGTAAATAATGTTATCGGTGATTTAAACAGATGGTGTCGTGCTCACAAAATGAAATGGGCTGTTTATATTATCGATAATCCCGTCAGCTTTCCTCATTTGATGCAAATGTTTGATAGCGGTGAATACCGAGATATCGCCCGCACTTTTCGTACGCGAGCGGAAGCTGAAAAATTTTTAAAAGAACAGGGATTTGATTTACGCACGGTAAAAGGGGAGCAGTTGTTTAAATAATTTGTTTCTACTCCCCATTAAAGAGCACTGAAAATTATTTTAACTTCCGGTTTATTTCAGATATTTTTTAAACCATTTCTCTATCCATTCCAAACGAGCTATACGTCTGTCGGGACGCCCATGTCGCGATAGTCCGTGGGGTTCATCGGGAAAGCGAACCATTTCCACTGTTTTCTTAAGGACTTTGAGCATGGCGAACATTTGTTCTCCCTGTTCAATATTGCAGCGTAAATCTTTTTCGCTGTGAATGATAAGAACCGGTGTTTTGACCTTTTGGAAATAGGTGATAGGGGAGCATTTTTCATAATTTTCTTTGTTATTCCAAGGGTAGCCGTCAAATTCCCGATTGAGAGCATAGCCAATATCGGATGATCCGAAAAAGGATTTCAAATCAACAACGGAGCGTTGTGTAACAGCGGCTCGGAAACGATTGGTATGACCAATTATCCAGTTGGTCATATATCCGCCATAAGAACCGCCCGTTACTCCCATTTTTTTGGGATTGATATATTTTTGTTTTTCCAGATAATCAGCGGCGGCCATACAATCGCGGTAATCCAATTCACCCCAGCCTTTGGCGATGGCTTCCGCCCAGGTTTCTCCTCTCCCGGAACCACCACGTGGATTGGTATAAAAGACAACGTACCCTTTAGCGGCGAGATATTGCATTTCATGAAAGAAAGTATGAGCATATTGAACTCTCGGACCGCCGTGGATTTCTAAAATAGAAGGATATTTTTTTCGAGGATTAAATTTGGGAGGCAGTAACAACCAGCCCTGAACTTTAGTGCCATCAAATGATTTAAAAAAGACTTCTTTGGTTTTGCCCAGTTGTACTTTCTGTTGTAAAAATCTATTCAAATTGGTATGTTTGACAGCTTTTTTCTCACCGTGATATTGCGGAGGACAGGTCATAATATCGCCCGGATTATTTAAGTCGGAATAGATAAATGCTACGGTTTTTGTCTTACCGTTTAAAGAGAAGCCTTTAATGTGGCATTTCTTGTTGAAAATGCGGGTTGGTTTTCCTCCCGATGCGGGGACATAATAGAGATTGGTAGCTCCGGTATCGGAAGATAAAAAGAATAACCTTTTGCTGTCCGTTGACCAATAAAAAGGGGAAATATCATGAACATCACCGACATCGGAAATGGATTGGTCAAAAGTCATGCGGTCAAATTTGGGCATTAAATCTCTGGCTTTGGGGTGACCATTAACGCCGACTTTCCAAAGATGCATATTAGTAACTCCCCAAGCATCGTTGGGATTGTCATGACCGATATAAGCGATTGTTTTACCATCGGGAGAAAATTTCGGTTGAGCTATGGGACCGGCGGGAGTGGGAATTATTTTCTCTTTGCCGCCTTTTAAAGGAATGACAAAAAGATCATCTCGCAACATATCAATATCGGGATTTTTACTATGATTGGAGACATAAGCTATCCATTTGCCATCGGGAGATATGGTAGCGCCAATATTGTCTTTATTCCCCGAAGTGAGTTTTTTCAATTGAGTGTTTTTTATATCTAATGAGTAAATTTGAAATTTGTCTTGGGGAATATATCCAAAACCATCAAGGCGATAAAATAAGCGGGTGATATGGCGGTAAACGGGAGCTTCTTTTTTCTTTTTTTCGTCTTTGATAAAATGTGAATCATTGTACCGTAAACAGAAAACAAGCCGGGTGCCATCAGGAGTCCAATTCAAATTAGCGATAGAGCCATCGAATTCTTTCAGCTTTTTTTCGGCGCCGCCGGTTATGGGCATTACATAAATAGCGGTTTTCTTATCTCTGGTGGAAACAAAAGCGATTTGTTTCCCATCGGGAGACCAAACGGCTTCACCATCATTGTGATTTCCAAAAGTGAATTGTCGGGTTTCTTTTTGAACAAGGTCAAAAAGATAAATGTTGGAAAAATATTTATTTTCTTTTTTGTCCATGTGTTCTAAAGTAAAAGCTATCTTGGTTTCATCCGGAGAAAGGGAAACCGAGTTAAGTAATTTTAGTTGAAAAAGGTCTTCGGTCGTAATCGCTCTTCTTTTGGGAATTTTACGAGTTGATTTTTTCATATTTTACATCCTTTATAAATAATTGATATAAATCGAAATTAATTATTAAAAAGGTTGAATAACAAGTCAAAAATGGTTTTTTTATTCATGACAAAATAACATTTTTAATTTTTATTAAAAAATATATTTATTCCGGGAGCAAATTATGTTATTTAATGTTATAGTTGTCAATAACTTTGAACAATGTTTATTAAAAGAAATAATGAGGAGATACGAAATTGGATATATTGGCTATAATAGACCAACTAAATCAACATAAGTCTAAGGTCAAAACTCGTCCTCGAAAGGATGAACCCTTAAAAGAGTATTCCGGTAAAACACCTCAAGAATTAAAAGGCATGCTTAATACTATGTTGAAAGCGCGTCGGGTAGAACGTGAAGAAAAGCTTTTGCTTCGTAAAGGTTATAATCGCTTTTTTATCGGATGCGGCGGTAAAGAGTTAATCGATGTTGCTTTTGCGGAAAACCTAAGAAAAAATGACCCCTGGGCCGGCTATTATCGCAATAAAGCTTTTGACCTCCACCGAGGTTCCACTTTGAGAGATAAAATGCTGGAAGCAATCGGCGATTCTCGAGGGAAGAATAAAGGGATGCAAATACCGGCTCATCCCGCTTACCCGGAGTTAGCCATTATCCCCCAATCATCTCCGACCGGGGGGCATGCTTTGGAAGCGGCGGGAATCAGTGAGGCGATTCAACATCCGGTGCCTGTTTCTAAGCAATCGCTTCATCCCGGCGGAACTTATCCCAACGATGCTGTTACCGTTTGTAGTATCGGGGAAGGTTCCACATCGGAGAGTGAATTCGCACGCGCTGTTTTCTATGCTTCTTTTTATAGGACGAAGTTTATTGCCGCTATTTATAATTGCGGTTGGGCGATTTCGGTGTCCGTGGAAGAGCAATTCCCCGAAGGAGATCCGACCACCCCTTTTGAAGGGTTCCAGCGTTTTGGCTTAAAGATTTTACAAGTGGATGGTACTGATATCAAAGATTCTTTGGCTCAAGTAAAAGAAGCGGTTGCATACACCCGTTCGGGGAAAGGACCGGTTTTAATGAACGTTAAAACCACTCGTGAGGGTTCGCATTCCGGCTCGGATGACCAGACATTTTATATGGACCCCGTTGATAGCAAATGGCATACTTACAACGATTGTGTCCTCAAAACATGTAATACTTTTATTGAAGAAGGTATTCTTACCCCCAAAGAGATAAAAGATATGTGGGATGATTTGGACAAAAAAGTTACCGAAGAATCTCAAAAAGCGGTTTCCACATTTCAACCTAAGACTAAAGAGCTTATTGAAAGTTTGGTATATACTTATGACTTCGAGCAGGTTAAAGCGACATGGAAAAAGTATCGTGATGCCTGTAAAATTGACAGGAAAGCTAAGTTTAAAAGGTTCCATGAAAAGGGCTATTTCAGCATTCCCGAGATTCCTGAAAATATCGGTCCCATGACGATGCGTTTTGCTATCAATTACACCCTTTTTGATTTGTTCCTGTTAACGGAAGATGTAATTCTTTTCGGTGAAGATGTCGCCGATTTTTCCGGTCACATGATAAAAGAGATTGACAAACAATCTAAGCTCAAAGGAAAAGGCGGAGTTTTCTTGGTAACGAAAAATCTTCAGCGCGAATTTGGAAATAGTCGCTGTTTTAATACTCCTCTTGATGAAGCAGGGATATTGGGTCGTGCTTCCGGTCATGTTTATCAGGGAAGACGCCCTCTGCCGGAAATTCAGTTTCTTGATTATATGTCCCCTGGTTATCAGGTTTTAAAAGACCGCATCGCTACCACTTATCAACGTTCCGGAGGTTTGTTTAAAATGCCTTTAACTATTCGTACTACTTATGGCGGTTATAAGCAGGGTGCGGGAGCTTTCTGGCATTCGGAAGGTAACTTGGGTACGTGGATGAATATTCCCAGCTTGTTGATTGCGGTACCATCGAATGCTTATGATGCTGCCGGTTTATTGAAAACAGCCTGGGCCTGCGATGATCCGGTGTTATTTTGCGAATCGGTGGCGCTATATAACCGACGTGATTGGGAAGGAGTCCCCATAGAAACGACTATACCGGATATCGATGAATTGATACCGTTTGGAGTTGCCAAGATTTATAACGAAGATAACAGTGACCTCGGTATTATTACTTATGGCACCACCCTGCAAATGTGCCGTAAAGCCGCCGAAGTGGTTCAAGAAAAGGGAATAAAAGTACGTATTATCGATTTGCGTACCGTGAAACCACTTGATGAAGAAACCATATTACAAACCGCCAAAGATTGTGGTAAAGTGTTAATCGTAACCGAAGATCGCTTCGCCGGAGGAACGGCCCCTACGATTGCATCGGTTATTACCAAGGGGGAGGGATTATATTCTTTGGAAGCCCCCATTAAATTAGTTACGGCTATCGATGCCCGCGTCGCTTACGGAGTGGACGGAGATAATGCCTGTTTGCCGACCGTGGAGAAGATTGTTACCGCTATCGAAGATTTGCATAATAATTACTGAATAATGTAAGAGTCTTTAATAAAATATAAGACTGCCATATTTTTTTAGATTGGAATATATGGCAGCCTTTATTTTTTAAAAAAGTTCACGATTTTCCTTTTGTCTTCTCTATCAATGATAAAATAGGTAGGTATCAAGGCAATTATTAATACTATAGATACATTGATTATTAACATCGACCAAGAATTCACGGGTATCATTTTTTTCAAGTATACTGCTGTCGGTAGCGATACCAAAGTGCCGAGTAAGCTCATGCTCAAAATTGTGGTGAGAATATGACGGTAAGATATTTTTAAAAGGCGTGACATATAATACGGATAAAGGGTGGTATAAAAAATTATTTGGGGAATAGCATTGGCAAAAGCCATTCCGATAATGTTATATCTGGGAATCAAAATTACCGCTAAAATTATTTTGAAAAGGGACTCGAAAATCAATACCTGTAAAATATATTTATGATTCTCGCTACCAAAGAGAATGGAATTACCTATGATTTGAGGAAGGAAAAAAGCGGTGCCTATCGATAAAATAATCATAACATCGGCAGATTGATAAAATTCCGGCGGTAACCAAAGTTTCACAAAAGAGTGGGCATAAAAAATAACGCCCACGAGTGCTATAAATGAAAAGTATGATACGTATTTTATCCCCTGGTGATAAATCCGCTTAATTCTCTCTTGATCGTTATTGGTATCAAGGTGGGAAATAGCCGGTGTTAAAGGTATCCCGATGGCATTGACAAAATTCCGCAAATACAACATTAATTGAGCACCGGGGTTATATATTCCCGCCGCCGCCGAAGAACTGAAAAGCCCCAGTAGAAAAGTATCGGTATTAAAAATTATCAGCCATCCGATAGTTATCCCGAAAGATATTTTGGAATAACCCAAGAGCTTCTTGGTCGTCTTTTTGTTGGCAAGAGAAAAAGAAAATTTTATCTCAGGGTATAATCTTTTTAGGATAATAATGCCGGCAAGGGGTCGAAGAATATTCATCACTAAAATGACCAGCGCCAAAGATACCAATCCATATCCGTTTTTTATTAGCCAAATCCAAATGACAA
>JAADHM010000009.1 GCA_013151855.1 FCB group bacterium
TTGGTTATGTTTCTCGTTCCAACAAAGGATTTTTTAAATTTATAATTCAATCTATTATATTGTATGAAAAAATGCAATTATAATGCGGGGTTGGTTAGACGAATTTCGCAACTTTTTGACGTTAAAAGCTTAAGACTAAAAGAATTAGTTTGACGAATTATTGTTTATTGAGAATTACTCTGCTATGGGGTAATGAGTTGGGATAGTTTTTTTTGATGAAATTGACTAACTTCTCACGTACTTCACACCTCAAATCCCATGCTAACGATGCATCTCCGGCGCTCATTAAAGCCCGAAGCTCAATCGCTTTTTCGGTTGTATTGGTGATCTGTACTGAGTTTACTTTTTTATCCCACTTATCAGATGATTCAAGAATTTTGGTTAACTCTTTTCTTATCGATTCTACAGGTATATTATAGTCAACATACAGATACACTGTCCCCAATATATCAGCAGATACCCTTGTCCAGTTCTGAAAAGGCTTTTCAATAAAGTAGCTAATAGGCAAAACCAATCTTCGTAAATCCCATATTCTGACAACTGCATATGTTAATGTAATCTCTTCAATACGTCCCCATTCGTTCTCTACTATAACGACATCATCAAGGCGAATTGGCTGAGTGATAGCAATCTGAATACCTGCCAATAGATTGCCCAATATTTTTTGAGCGGCTAAACCTATGACAAGACCGATAATGCCGGCCGATGCCAATATCCCTGTCCCAAGTTTCCGGAGTGAATCGAAACTTAACGCAAATCCTCCAATGGCCAAAATAAATATAAATACAATCGCAATTCGTCGTAATATCATAACCTGTGTATAGACTTGACGGGCGCGTAAATTATCTTTTACATTAATTTCATAATGATGTAATATTATCTCTTCAATAACATATACCAATTTGATAGAACCATAGATGATACTTATAAACAAGGATATTGAAACAACATAATAAAGTATCTCATAAAACAAATCAGGTGTTTCAGAATAAACCTGTTTGAGCCCAAAGAAAATGAAAATAGAGATAATAATATAGCGTGATGCTTTGTACCACTTTTGATTTAATATTTTAAAAAATATTGTTTCTGATTTTTTTGAGAACTTTCTGTATAATTTCCAAATGAGAGCATGGACCAAGACCCCAAATATATATCCGGCGACTACCGCGCCAATACCCCAGAAATATGGCTTTAATATGTCAAATAAATTTTGCAAATTCATATAGATTGTTACTTTTATATTATTCGAGATAATTTTCTATCTCAGTGTAGGTCGTCAAAACCTTTCGTATCTTTGTAGTTCCAATATAAGAGAAACATTTTATCATTTCAAATACTTTCTTACACCATTATATACTGTTAAGTCGCACGCGGTGACTTGGCTTTTAAGGTCAGAGTAGATCAAGAGCCGTGCGTTCCTGACTATTTCTTTTATTATATTTGTATATAGATAATTTTGCAATTAAAACCTCCCAACGGGAGGCCAATATTTTAAAAGCGGGGTTGACGAGACTCGAACTCGCGGCCTCCTGCGTGACAGGCAGGCGTTCTAACCAACTGAACTACAACCCCGTTGCAGATATTCTCAAAACAAGTCTTTGAAACCTGTTTTTTATCTTTATACCGTCAGGAGGACAAGACCTCCTAATCTATTTTCATTTTCGTCGTCAGAAGAAAAAACCTCACTGACCTACATTTATTGTTACCGTCAAAAAGACAAAAGCCTTCTAACTTTCATTTTTTATCTTTATATCATCAGGAGAGCAAATCTCCTTACCTACATTAGCTTTGTCAAACTACACGCACTTTATATGGGCGATACTGGATTCGAACCAGTGACCCCATGCGTGTAAGGCATGTGCTCTAACCAGCTGAGCTAACCGCCCATTACAATCATCACTTCCATAATATACTAAAATTAGCTCTGATAAATCAAAAGCAAAAAATCTTTAACTTTTTTTCTTTATTATCAGGAAACTAATCTCCTGACCTTTAACTAAAAAACAGCTAAAAATAGTATCTTATTTTCCAGTGGGTAAATTATAAGGAATATTATTAAAAAATCAAGAATTATATGTTATATTATTTCGTCTTTTATTTCTTATATCCGTAAATAAAAATAATTGACCCGATGTTTGTTACTCCTTATCTTTCACCATCGAAAGGAAACAACATGTCTATTGATACGTCGATCTTCAAAGCTTATGATATTCGGGGGACTTATCCGAATCAAATCAACGGTGAAATTGCCTATAAAATCGGCTTTGCCTTAGCCGGTTATCTCAATCCCAAAACTATCGCTATCGGACGGGATATGCGTTTATCATCCGATGAACTGTTTGAACACCTTGCCAAGGGAATTCTTGACTATGGTGTTGATGTTATCGATTTGGGATTAATTTCCACCGATGGTCTTTATTTTGCCGTGGGAAAATTCGGCTATGACGGCGGCGTTATGATTACCGCCAGCCACAATCCCAAAGAATATAACGGTTTCAAAATATGCCGCAAAAATGCTCTGCCTTTGTCAGGTCAGGAAGGATTAAACAATATTCAAAAATCCATTTTGGAAAATGGTAAAAACGGGAAAGCCCCTGTCCGAGGAAATATTATCCGCAAAAATATCTCCGCCGATTACACCAAACATTGCCTTTCCTTTATCGATAAAGCCAAAATAAAGCCTTTTAAGATTGTTATCGATGCCGGTAATGGTATGGCGGGAACTACCGTTACCCCGGTTTTAGAACAACTCCCTGTGGAAATAATCCCTTTGTTCTTTGAATTAGACGGAACTTTCCCCAATCACCAAGCATCGCCGATTGAACTGAAAAATCTGGTTGATTTGCAGAAAAAAATTGCGGAGACCAAAGCTGATTTGGGAGTTGCTTTCGATGGCGATGCCGACCGTATGTTTTTGGTCGATAAAGACGGTAACCAAGTGGGGGGGGATATGGTCACGGCGTTAGTGGCAAAATCTTTGCTTGCCAAAAATCCCCAAGAAACCGTTTTGTATAATTTAATCTGTTCCAAAGCCGTACCGGAGCTTATCGAAAAAATGGGTGGTACCGCTATTCGCACCCGGGTGGGGCATGCTTTGATTAAACCCTTAATGAAAAAATATAACGCTATTTTCGGAGGGGAGCATTCGGGGCATTTTTATTTTCGAGACAACTGGTTTGCCGATTCCGGTCTGATTGCTTTTTTGGTTTGTTTGGAATTACTTTCGGTCGAAAACAGGCCTCTCCATGATATGATAAAAGAAATTGACCATTATTTTCGCTCAGGGGAAATTAACAGCCACGTGCAATCAATTCCGGAGAAAATCGAAGAAGTTAGTCGGACTTTTGCCAATGAAAAACAAGACCGCCTCGATGGCTTGACCGTGGAGGCAAAGGATTATTGGTTTAATCTCAGGCCTTCCAATACCGAACCGCTCTTGCGTTTAAATGTTGAGGCGATGAGTAAAGAAATATTACAAGAAAAAACCGAGATGCTCTTAAAAATAATTAGGTCGTAACTCTTGAGTAATTATAAAGCAAAAATATTAGTGGTCGATGATGACCTTAATTTGCTTGATTTACTCGTCGATACTCTCACTTCCATCGGTTATCAAGCTATTGGGGCATCTGGTGGTGTGCCTGCTTTGGAGAAATTGACCAGCGAGAAATTTGACCTGATGATTACCGATATTAAAATGCCCCAACTTAATGGGATTTCGTTGCTCAAAAAAGTGCGCCGCCATTATCCTCAGATGCCGGTTTTGTTTATTACCGGCGTTGATTATCCGGAGGTGATTGGTCGCGCGACGCCTGATGGATTCTTGGCTAAGCCTTTTAGAATAAATCATATCGAAGAACTGATAGAAAATACCTTGAAAAACAAAGTCGATGCCTTAACCCACCAAATCAGAAAAGTACTGGTTGTCGACGATGATAATACTTTTCGGGAAATGCTTTCCGACTCCCTTCGTTATAATGAGTATTCCCCTTGTGCCGTATCAAGTGGCCAGCAAGCCTTACATGAGTTGGAAAACGGGCAGGTTGATGCGGTTGTGGCCGATATTAAAATGCCTCAAATGGACGGGATTACTTTGACCAAGAAAATCAAGGAAAAATACCCCCAGTTACCGGTGATTTTAATTACCGCTTTTCTTACTCAAGAAGATATGGAAAAACAAGCGGTAAATGAAATCGCCGATGGCTTTTTGGAAAAACCTTTCCGTATTGAAAATATAATCAAGCTATTAAATGGTCTGTCACCTCGCTATGGCGGGGAAAAAACCTAATATTTTTATCTCATAAGTTTTTTTTCTTTTTCTGACTTTTTAATGCGGATAAACTTTGTCAGCCTATACCTCTGAAAGGCATAATATAGCAATGAATAAATTCCTTAGGGAAGAACCCGAAGCGGTTCTGCAATATTATCGAAAAAAACCATATTTATTGTTCTGGCAGGTCTTACTCACCGAAGGTGAGTGTAACCTGATAGATTGACCAGCATTAAAAAGTCAGGTAATAACCATTTGTAGGAACACGCCACGGCGTGTTCCTATGCAAGATAAAGTTATTATGAAAATGGTTACGTTAATTTCGTTCGTTGGGCAAGTGTTTGTTACTTGATAGGTTGTAGCGATAGATCACAACATTTAAAATTGGGCTGCATCTTCTACCGTTGCTTGTTATTTCCATGAAAATATTTGATAATTATCCCAAAAAATAATACCCATTTCTGTTATTTCGTAAAATACCTATCAATGTCATTTCCCCATTTATGTCATTTCCTTATTTGAGTCATTTTCTTATTTGTGTCATTTCCGCGCAGGCGGAAATCCATATAAAATAAGAAAGCCCCGATGAATGGGGCTTTCTTTATATACGGTATTTGTGCTACAGTACCAGTTACTTGAGCAGAACCATTTTCTTGGTAGCGGAGTAACTTCCAGCGTTGAGCTTATAGAAGTAAACACCACTTGCCACAGAAGAGGCATCCCACTCAATCTTCACAAGACCGGCTTCATGTGTACCGCTGAAGCTGGCCACCTTCTGACCGTTGATATTGAATATGTTTAATTCATAATCATTGGTCTGCGGCAGCATAAAGCTGATCGTCGTGGTTGGGTTAAATGGGTTAGGATAGTTCTGCAACAGGCTGAACTTATCAGGTACCCATTTAGCTACTACGGGATTACCTTTACTATCAGCCATATCAATCGAAACGATATCATTATGGCTGTTAATTTTGAGGAAATCACCGCTGAAGCTGTTAGCTTCGCGTGACCAAATGAGGATACGCGTATTGATACCATCATAGTTGTACAAGAGTTCCATATTGGAAGCTTCGAGTTCGGGGGTAGCATTTCCAGCTACGACCACAGAAACAGCACCAATAGAAACATCACCTTTTACAGAAAGAACACCGTTATCAGTGTAGAGATAATTGGCTTGTCCCGGTGTAACCACTTTCGGATACGACAGGGCATCACCAGTTACGACTCTGGTCAAATAGACCAAGTCAGCCACTGATAAAGTAATTCCATCGGCATTGACATCGGTAGCGGCAATCTGGCCTTGAAGATTAATCGTAAAGACGCTCTGACCATAGACAAAAAATCTGCTGAAGAGTACCGCGTCGGCGACTTCATAAGCAATACCATTAAGGTTAATATCGCCGCGGGCATCAATGTTTTCAGTACAGACTATGTCTACGCCACCATTGACAAAGTCAATGAAACGTAAAGGATCTGGTTTGCCATCACCAATAAGAGTATCACAAGTCGAGTTAGCACCAAAAGCTGATGGGAAAGCAGAATCAGCTGCTATATCATAGCTGTAAGGTGAACCAAGGGTGGTGTCTTCAAAGTTGTAAATATGGTTAGAAAGGAATAACTCATTACCATCTTGTGATGAAATAGTGTTGTCACCACAGTCATACCAATAGAACTGGATGGGGATATACGAACATTGGAAATTCAGGTCAGAGGTGACCATAAAGTATAAAACAGCCAGTTGATTGGAAGTCGATGGATCAGAATTAGTGAAGCAGGTAGGATGAACATCACCATTGTTGGTTTCAGCAATAGCAACAAGACGTAAGAAACCAGACGGGCAAGCGCCGGCTCCACAGTTGCCATTGGGACCGTAACGATAGGTGAAGTATTCCCAATTACAATCTTTCAGGAATTGACCTTCATTGGCATATTGGAAGATCAAAGCTGAAGCATCATATTTAATCAGGAAGTCAAAACCACCCATAGGATAATTTGCAAAACCATTATCCTGCATATAAATAGTAACACTATCTACTTGTCCCTGATATACTTTACTTGCTTCACCGGTTTTCTCAATAGTAATCAAGAAGTTAACAACGGTAATATCGAAACTGCAAGTATCAGCGTTGTTAGGAGAACAGGCATCAGTATTAGCACCATCAGAAACGACTACGGTAGCCGTAAAGACACCTTTATAGCTCTCATCAAATATTGTCTGCCAGGTAAATTCACCGGTAGCAGGATTGAGAACCGGGCTACCCGGACCAGTCCAATCGAGAAGACTATACTGGAGCGGTGAAGGACCAGAATCAGGATCAGTGCCCGTGACATTGGTTACAATCTGAGTACCAAGAGCAATAAGAGTATCAGCTGGGCAGGTAATCACAGGGGCATCATTTTGAACACAGATATCAAAGGTAGTAGAAGCTACTGCTTGACAACCGTCTTCAACCTGAATTTCAACCGAATGATTACCAATATCAGCGCCGGTAGTTGGCCAGTTAATCGTACCGGTAGATGCATTAACCGTCAAGCCCGCAGGACCGGAAACTACACTATAGGTTAAGTTTTCGCAACCATTACCTTCGTCCGGGTCACTACCGACAGCATTACCCACATAGGTATCACCCCAGTGAATAGTAGCATCGGCAATCGGGTCAATAGCCGGAGGATTGTTTTGAACCGTAACTACGCCGGGAGTAACCGAAGCCGGGATGGTAGAAGTAGTGGCACAATCGACAAATTGAGTGCTGACATCAAAATTGGTACAAGAGATAGTAGCTGCGTCCAAAGTAATGTCACCTGAACAGACATTGCTGGTAGTAAAGCCCACGCGAGCTATTACCGAATTTCCAGCAGACAGACAGGCATCACCAGCGTCGATGAGCATAGCCGCAATTCTGACCGTATCAGGGGAGATATTATCTACCCCGGAAAGGTCAACTATACGGTTTGTTAAAACACCAAATCCAGGATCCCAGTTAACATTCAGCGCGTCAAAAAAGGCTCCTCCGTTAGTGGAGCTGACTTCAAAGACAACCTCAACAGCACTGACATCACCGGTGGTATTCACCGAAACATTGAGTACTGAGGTCTCGCAACGAGCAACTGTCTTTGATTCAAATTCAACTGTCTGAGCATTAGAAAGCGAGAATGCAAATACCAGTATAAAGGAGATTAGCAACAAAGAATATAGGTTTCTTTTTTGCATCATTAGAATGCTCCTTTAATCAACTAAAAGTCATTTTAAGTTCACGGCAATCGCCTAAGTTATACATAAAAGGCAATTACCTTTAAGTTCCGATCTTCGCCTAAAAGCAGGGCATCGGGACCCCTCAACAACAGCTTACATCCCGTTATCAATAATTACGAAAATCACCGACAACTTGGAACGGATATAAATTGAAGTTGAATGTGTAATTATCGAGACCATAAAAAACCTTTTAGGTTATAATAAACCCTTGAGGCTTCAAATAATCCCTTTAAGCTGACTAATAGAAGGTTTAAAGCTAATAACAATAATAATAAGTTACTGTTATCAAAGGTGCGTTAGCATCGAATCAGAAGCAATCTTTCAATACAACTAATTCCCTAGACAACCTAAAAATAAGATAATTTCTTTTTTTGTCAAGAAATATTTCAGTTTTTTTTACATTTTTTGTTATACTACAGGTTGTAGTAATAATAATGACGTTTTTTAACCAATCTTTACCTTTGATATTTTAATGATAAACAACGGCCAATTTGAGTTTATCATCGTTAATTGATCATTGTTTTGTTTGACTCATATCGAAACGGGCGTATCTCGTAAAAATGAAAGAGAGTTTAAAGAAACGAAAGGAGGCGGTAAAAAGGTCCGAATATATAAAAAATAGTGATAATATTCACAATCTTAACCGGTTGAAAAGCTTTTGATATTGTTAGTGGTTTATGAGGAGTAAAAGGGGACGTTCGTGAAAATTATCACAATAGTTAATTTTGCTAAGAGGATTACATAATAAATAGATGAGGTATCATTATGGACAAATAAAGTATATGATAAAACGTTGTTGGCGATTCGAAGATGTGAAAAAAGTCACAATATACTATTCCCGAATGGAATTTTTTTATCATTAGCAATCAAAGCAGATAATTATTATATTCTATTTTTGTTAGAGATAGAACATCTGTAAAAACCCTTAAGATAGTGAAATATATCACAATATGCATAGTCGTTTATTGACGGTTAATGGGGCATATGCCAATATTAAGAGGGACGGTTTATTGTTAGACAAACGAGCATATGCTAATGTTTGTCATTCCTGCGGAAGCAGGAATCTAAAGAAAGATTCCCGTTTTCACGGGAATGACGAATAGATATTTTCACGGGAATGACGAAAAATGGAATAAAATAAGCGAGAATTATTGT
>JAADHM010000134.1 GCA_013151855.1 FCB group bacterium
ACCCAAGGGGTCATCCGAGGGCTTATTGATACGCCTTCCCGACGACATTTGAGTTTGCATTTCCAGGAATCTTCTCAAAGACATTTGAGTATTTAAAGAGACCTGGTCTGCTATCATACTATTGGTAACACGCATATTTAAACCTTTTCCGTCATCGTTCGTTTTTAAGGATTAGCTGATTTGTTATTATCGGAAGCTTTTCTGCTTTTTCCGGTTTTGTCTTTGTAGTTAATCTTAGGCGGTTTAACTTTTCCCTTGCCTTTAATTTTTCCTTTCAAGATTTTAACCATTCCTTTAATGTCATCCGCTATTGATTTTGAAGCATGTCGGTTTTCTTCTTGAATCTTGACATAAATTTCTTCGCGGTGAACCACTACATTCAAAGGAGCATCAATTCCAATACGTACTTGACGACCATGTATACCCAGTACTGATATTTTTATATTATCTCCAATATTTATAGATTCACCCAACTTCCTTGTTAAAATAAGCACCGAACCCTCCTTGGTGTTTTATGCTTTTTCATATCCGTATATTGTTATCATTAATTATCGGCCAACTATTCCCATCCCTGAGATAACGGTATCCAGCGCTTGATCCATTGATGTTATGACTCTGGCGGCAGCATCGTAAGCATGCTGATACTTAATCATATTGGTCATTTCTTCATCAAGAGATACGCCCTGCACCGACTGGCGCGAAAATTCAATTTGCTTTACCAAAAGTTCATAATTAGAGTTAAATGACTTTGCTTTATTAGCTTCAATCCCCATACTGCCTACTAAAGAATTATAATAATCATTTAAAGTGGTGGATTTGTTATTCAAAACCCCTTTGTTGCGCAGATTTTGAATAGCCAAAGCAATAGTATTGTCACCTACTTCCCCCGATGCCGAAGAAGCGATTTTGGATACATCGAATTCTATATCCGAATTTACTTTTATATTAAAAGCATCGGTGTATTTGGTATCGAAAAAATTAACTCCCGTAGTTCCATTAAGACCGTAGCCGGTACTATGAACGGCATTGACTTGATCAACTAAATTGCTAGCAAGGGTATTAAGTTTATCAAGGTAACGAGGGATTATCTCGTCACGAGAATCAATTAATCCTTTTAGTTGACCATTGGTATTTTTTAAGTCGATAGACGTTCCTTGCCAAACGAGTTTATGAGTGATAACACCATCGACATTGGAAACTTTCGCCCCTATTTTTACGCTATCCGAACCATTAATAATTGACATAGAGCCTATATATACGGTTAACTCGCCATTTTTATTTTCATTGGTATTGACATCAATTATCTTTGATAAATCATCTAACAACTTATCTCTTCTATCGCGAAGGTCATTGGCTTTATCGTTCCCCAATTCCATGGATTTTATTTGATGGTTTATTTTAGCTATCTCTCCGGTAAGACGATTGATCTCCTGGGTCATACTGACCAAATCGTTATCAATAGAGCCTCTCAAATTATTCAGTTGATTGGCTAATTCGTGAAAGTCATTGGTAAGCAAATGCGCTTGTTCCAAAATAGCCGAACGCGAACTGGTAGAACTGGGGTTAGTTGATAAATCCGACCAAGCATCCCAAAAATTGTTCATCAAATCAGAAAGGGTATTGTCGTTGGGTTCATTAAAAAGCGATTCGATTTCCGAGAGAATTTTGTCTTTATAAGACCATTGCCCCAATGATTTGTTTTCCTGTCGATATTGAGAACCCAAAAACAAATCGCGAACATGCCTGATATCGGCAACCGTTACGCCGGTTCCGATAGCTCCCAGAGCGTTGTATTCCGGATAAGTAGATGTAATATCAACTCGCTGTCGCGAATAACCGGGAGTGTTGACATTGGCGATATTATGCCCAATCGTCTGTAACGACAATTGATTGGTCAATAATGCTCTGCGTCCTATTTCCAGACCTTGAAATAATCCCGGCATCATATCCTCCTATCTAAAGCCACATTATTTTTCGATTCCGATTTCACACCGGAAGAATCATAGGTAGCTTTGGGGTTATTGATGTTGGAGAGCATTTCCATCGTTTTTAGGATATATTCACGAGACCGATTCAAAAGCATCGCATTTTGATTCCGCACTTCGATAATTTTATCATTCAAAGTTAAAATTATTTTCTGTAATTTTTGTAAGCGATCGGCTTGATTTTGGTCGACAATTTTCAAAAGTCGAGAGACGTTTAAATCGCCATCGATATTTCCATCGCTTTTGATAGCTTCAATCAATTGCAATCGCTTTTTATTTAACAACTGGCTTTGCACCAACTTTTCGCGCTGTTGGTCCGTAACCCTATTTATTCCCTCAAGGTCGTTTTCAACCAACATTTGTTGTTGCTCTTCTAATAGCTGGAGAAAAGATTCGAAGATAGCGGCTTCCTTGCCAATTGTTTCAATTAATTCATTGATCATTTCCAATATTTCCTGATATTGCGATTCATAGAATTTATCGGATTAAATTTTTATTTCTTTAACCACATTTTTACCGAATTTTACCCTTTATCGTTTTCAGGGTATCAACCACTCTGTCTATATAAGCATTCGTTTCCGAAAACGGAGGAATGCCATCATAACGCATCACATTGGCAGGTCCGGCATTGTAAGCCGCCAGGGCGAGACGTAAATCACCAAAACGCTCCATGAGGTCCTTTAAATAACGACTGCCAGCTAAAATATTTTCTTTGGGGTCAAAAACTTGTTTCACATTATAAGCATTAGCAGTGGAGTCGACTAATTGCATAAGACCTTTGGCACCGGCAGCAGAAACAGCCTTAGGATTGCCATTGGATTCGGCTCTTATTACGGAAATAATCAGCGAGGGGTCAAGGGATGTTTCTTTTGATGCTTCCTCGATATATGGACCGTAACGGGAAAGAATACTATCGGTCACTTTGTTAGGGCTGTGAGATATGGGGAAGAAATCCTGTTGCTTCGCTTTTATTTTAAATTCGTTGTTATTTTCTGGAATTTTTTTAAAGTGTGTCCGTCGGAGTTCAAAAGATTTTACTTTTTGTTGGTCTAATGGTTTAATTTTAACTTTATCATCCGTTTTTTTATATTGAGCGTCAACAATCTTTACCAAAGATTTATATAAGAGATTGCTAATAGAATTCCTGTTATCTTTGACCATTTTACGGGACATTTGCAAATCAAACATATCGGTGAAAATATCTTTGCTCATATCTTTCGAAAAAATGCCATCTTTATTTAAAGTCGATTTGGGGATGGTTTTGCGCATTACTTTAAGTAACTGATACATAAAAAAGGACTCGAATTCTTTGGTGGCTTTGCGAAGGCGTGCTTTCTCTTCTTTAAGAGTATGAGGGTGCTGTTCTTTAAGTTTCTCCATCGGAGATGAAGACAAAGAAGCACCAGATATTTTTGCTCCGGGAATTAACATTATAGAATCACTAATTCCGCCCGAAGAGCACCGGCTTGTTTTAAAGCTTGGAAAATAGCAATGATATCCCTGGGGGTAGCGCCTATTTTATTCAATGCTTTAGCTATATCGGATAAATAAACCGACCGCGGTAAATTAACTACCCGCGCTTTTTCATGATTAACAGAAATCTGTGGTTGCTGCGTGACTACTGTTTCTCCGGAACTGAACGGTTGTGGTTGAGAAATTATCGGTGAAGACTTAATATTTACGGTAATGGTTCCGTGAGCAATAGCTACCGGCTCAATGGTTACATGTTGCCCCGCCACAATGGTTCCTGTTTTTTCATTAATCACAACCCGAGCGGTATTATCAGGCACTACGGTTAACTGACCGATGTCAGAAATAAATTTGGCTCGATTAATCGGATACGAAAAAGAGTCGGGAACCACCACTTTGACCGTACCGCCATCAAGAGAGTAAGCGGTCATACCATACTTTATATTCACTCTTTCCGCTATGCGGTAAGAAGTCGTATAATCAGGGTTACGTAAAGCAAGATAAAAAATACGATCGTTATCTTGAGGCGGATCAAGAGCCTGAGTTACTTTTCCCCCGTTGGGGACACGTCCTACGAGAGTATAATTATTTATGATTTTGTTGGCATCATCGACTTTGACGTTGAAACCACCGATAGAGATAGAACCCTGAGCCACTCCCCGAACCACCCCGTCTCCATCTGAAAGAGGAGTCATCAAAAGTGTTCCTCCCTGAAGAGAAGACGCATCTCCGACCGATGAAACGGTTACATCGAAATAGGAACCTTCTTTTTTGAAACTCGATATTTTTGCTGTTACCAACACAGCGGCTACATTTTTGACCTTGACTTTGCTGGCATCAACGGTCAGCCCGATTCTCTCCATCATGTTTGTTAATGACTGGATAGTAAACTGGGTTCCGGTTCCGTCACCGGTACCATCTAAACCGACAACAAGACCATAACCGATTAAATCCGTTTCTTGTTTATTTTGAAAGTCACAAATATCTTTTATACGAACTTTGTTTGCCTTCACAGGGCAATAAAAAGTAGCTATCAAAAACAATAAAAAGAATATACCTACCGGAGTAAGTAACCTATGATAAATTACGGTAAACATATTGGCTCCTAAAATAACCAGTTAAAGAAACGAGTAAAAAAGCCGGGCCTGGCTCCGGAGCTGGCATTTCCTTTGCCCGAATAATGAATTTCAGCATCCGCAATCAAATAAGAGTCAATGGTATTATTGGAAGAGATGTCTTTCTGTCGTACCACTCCGGTCAAAGTAAGTGTTTCACGGTCACCGGAAATCCCTATCGTCCGAGATCCCTCAATAACCAAATCCCCATTATCCTTAACCGTAACCACCGTGACTGACATTTTAGCGCGTAAGGAACCATTGCGAATATTCTCCCCTTTGCCGTCAAATATATTGGAGTTTTTGCCACTGGCACCAAAAAGAGGAATAAAATTCAAAGTTCCGATACCGGGACCGCCCTTGGTAGAAACGTCAGTTGATTTCTCCGTTTTGGTTTGTACTTTATTACTGGCACGACTCTGTTCATAAATCAGTACGGTAAGGATATCACCGACTTTATTGGCTTTGATATCGGTGAATAACGAATGGGATTGTCCAAAGTCTTTACCATATAATTTAATGGTAAAAGGCAATAACAATAAAAGAATCAATATAAATAGGAATTTTTTCAAAATAATTATCCTCCTGAAATTTTTAGCTACGGATCAACGGCAACGGTTTTATCGTCCACAATACGAGCAACGATAATTTTATTGGTCGCCTTGTTTTTCACTTTGATATAATCACCGGCCATACCATTTTGAAGAGCTATGCCGGGGGCGGTGATGCTGCATAAACCATCATTATAAACGATTAATGCCTCTCTCCCGATTTCCATATCCGGTATTAGTTCAACATCACCACTGGTAATAATAGTCCCTTTTCTCAAATTTCTTTTGGCACGATATCCGGTAATATTATCCATATTATCAAGAGCTTGTTCTCTAAGATTGGTTACATCCATTTTGCGAAGGGTTATTTGATTCGACTTTAAAACATCGTAACGTTTCAGCTTATCGGTAGTGACCAAAACGTTTTCAAACTTTTTGATTTTCATCCGAACCTGACCGGTTTCAAAAGTATCTCCCTTTTCCGAGACCTTGGCTAAGACGGTAAATAATCCCAAAGGTTCTTTTTGGGTCAGAGGACGAAGGGTAAGGTGGGCAATATCTATATCAGCCGCTTTTATCGGGTTGTAGGTTATCTCAATGGTATATAAACTGGTATCGAGATTGTAAATCTGAACCATCTTATCAATAATTGCTTGATCGGCATTAGTGGAAAAGACCGAACCGGCAATTAATACGCCAATGATAAAGATTAGAATCAATATTTTTATAAATAGTTTCATCATTCCGTTACCTTTTAAGGTTGTTAGCGATTTGTGCCATATCATCTGCTGTCTGAATTGCTTTGGAATTCATTTCATAAGCTCTTTGGGCGATAATCATATTGACCATTTCATCGACTACTTTGACATTAGACATTTCCAGATAACCTTGATTAATCTCTCCCAAGCCATTTTGAGCGGGAACATCGGTAATGGGATCTCCCGTGGCTGCCGTCTGTACCAACAAATTGCGTCCGATAGCCGATAAACCGGCAGGATTAATAAAACGCGCCAATTCAATCTGTCCAATGTCAGTGGGTGTATCCGAACCAAATTGCATTACCTGCACCGAACCATCGGTACCGACCGACACCGAAGTGGCATCCTGAGGAATAGTTATCTCCGGCAAAATAGGATAACCTTCGGAGGTAACAATCCTACCGTCGGCAGAAATTTTTAAAGCACCGTCACGGGTATAAACAGTGGAACCATCCGGATATTCTACCTGAAAAAAACCGTCTCCGGCGATAGCCAAATCCAATGGGTTCCCTGTCGGTGTCAAATCACCCTCGGTGAATTGTCGATTTGTGGCTACCGGTTTGGTGCCATAACCTATAGACAGTTCAGCAGGCACTTGAGATCCTACCGCCGAAGCTGACCCTGCTTTACGAAGATTTTGATAGAGAACATCTTGAAATTCAACCCTGCTCTTTTTAAATCCGGTTGTATTGACATTGGCAAGATTGTTGGCGATATTATCTACGTTCATTTGCTGACCGATCATGCCGGTAGCCGCTGTTCTCATCGCTTTTATCATTATTAACTCCTATGTTTTATATTTTATCCTTTTGTCCCGACACGATTGAATAAATTGTCCAGACTTCGATCTTGAACTTGAACAGCCTTGGAATCAGCCTCATAATTTCTGAAAGAGATTATCATCTCAATCATTTCCCGTACGATATCGACATTTGAATTCTCTAAAAATCCCTGTTGGATAGAATATTTATCAACCTGGGTCAATTCAACATTGTTGGGAACGATAAAAAGAGAACTGCCAATTTTTTTTAACTGCTCTAAATCAGGTACCGTCACCGGCACAATACGGTCTACTTCCAATCCATCGACGGAGATAGTGCCGTCCTGCCCCACCTCGACTTTACCGTTACCAACTTCAATAGGTCCCCCTTCCCCCATCAAAAGAGCACCACCGGGAAAAGTAAGGTAGCCATCACTGTTTACGGTGAAGGAACCGGCACGAGTTAATGCTTGGGTACCATCAGCTAATTCCAAAGTGAAAAACCCATCGCCATCAATAGCCATATCAAGAGGATTACCGGTTTTGTCGAAAATACCCTCCGAAAAATTCGTATAAATTTCATCAACCATGGGACGTTGCCAATTAGAACGAAGGGGATGAAACTTTTTCTCGGCTTTCGAAAGCTCTTTGGTAAATAGCATATCTCTTTTAAAACCGGGAGTTGAAGCATTGGCGAGGTTATTAGCCAAAAGCTCCTGCTTTTTTATGCGAGGAATCATTCCCGAGGCTGATGTATAAATACCTTTAATCATAATATACTCCGATATTTTTATAGCAGAGGATATGCCAAAAGCAACCAAAGACGTGTATCTATTTGTATTCCAAGATGTTAAAGGATTTATTGAATTGTAATAACAAGGGATATTGGGAATGAATTTCTTAAAAAAATAGGAATATTTTTCTATTTTTATAATATGGGCAATTAATTAGGTAATTTATGATACTTTGCTATGGTTTTATTGATAAGTCTATCCATAGCGTCATGGAAACGATTTTCGTTATAATTTTCATTATTTGATTTTTGATAGAGCGGACAGTCTGTTTTATAACCAAAACATTTTAATTCTGTGGCTAAGTAACAAACTTTCAAATATGCACAGCGGTCGATTTTTCGTTTTATATGCTTAGATACGGTCATATCCATAAGTATCGACTATTATGCTAAAACTTTTAGTAAAACATAACTTAAACTTATATGACACTCAATTTGTTAAAAAATATTGAGTATTTATGAAGCTTTTTGCATAACCAATTTTCCATATAAAAAACAGTTGCAAAAAACCAAAGATACCATTATATTTTTTTTGTTCAAGCTTATGATATTTCATATACTTACAAGAAGGTGAGATACCTTATTAAGTTTTAGTCTTTAATTACATTTTCTTATAAAAACAGCATAGATTTTGCTGTACTTGTATTTAACGGTTTATCAAGTTAAAGGATGGGTTATGCGAACCAATATTAAAATTTTAGTGTTAGCAACCTTTTTATTAATAGTAAAAACAGCAATATGCTATCCTGTCGGTATTGATCCTAATGCTTCCGACACCATTTATATTGACTCCGTTGTTACCAATTCGATTGGGTCTTCTTCTATTCCCGTGTATGTTTTTAATGATGAAAGTTTAGCCGGTATTGAAATTTCCTTGACATATAATTCAGCTGATGTTCAAGTTGATTCTTTTTCATTTACCGGTGGACGGATTGAAAATTACACCCTCAAAGGTAGTGACAAATTGACCAATAATTCCATAACAATATATTGTTACGCCCTATCCGAAGGGTTGATACCCAAAGGAAACGGATTTATAGGAAATTTGTATTTTTCTTTTTCGTCCAATATTAATCCTCAAATAGTAACTATCGATTCAATAACTTTGACGTTGGGAGACAGAGAATATTCTAATGTCTTCTCAGATAGTGTTGCCAACGCTTTCAAACCGACATTTATCAAAGGTTACTTAGATGTACAAGGGGGCTCTTGTTGCTTGGGGGACAGAGGGA
>JAADHM010000007.1 GCA_013151855.1 FCB group bacterium
AAAAAATGATATTTTACCACAAGAGAGGGAAAAACTATTTCATCCTTCAATTTCTTTTAACAGTTTTTTTGCCGTCTGGGCAGCTTCACTAACGGAATCGATAGTCAAAAATTTATGCCAGTAAAAACGAGCGGAATCGTTTTTATTCTGCGTATAAAAAACGATACCCATATTAAAATTAGCAATACCATGCTTGGGGTATTTTTTAATGACTCGCCGGAATTCTTCAATAGCTCTCATTGGTAATCCCATAGCATGAAGACAGGCACCGTAATCGGTTCTGACATCCGGTGAGTTAGGTTGTATCGCCAAAGCTCTTTTATAGCACTCAGCGGCTATGGAATAATGCTTCTGATCCATATTTTGATTACCCATTTGAACCAGAGAATTAAAATCAGCGGGCAAATTGGCCAGTTTTTCTTGCATATTGTTATTCATACCGGAGACATCAGACTGGTTGGCATTATTGTGTGAAGTATCAGAAGGTACTTGTGGTTTCTTTAGCATGAAAAATCCACCAATAACTATTATCAATACCAGTAAAATGATTATACCATCTCTCAAAAAAGTTGGATGGTTATTATTCTTTTTGGTTTTTTTGGCATTTGCTTTAAGAGGAACACCACACTCGGGACAAAACTTTGCATTAGCGGGAACCTGAGCATGACATGCCGGACATTTTATATGAGCCATATTTTTTCTCACTTTTTAAACTTTACCTATTTAGTCTCAATTTACCATAACCAATTCATTTTTACAAATAATAAGATGACATTTATAACACATTCATTTATATTTGGTTCGTTTAATAATTTATTTTGCAGAGGATTTATATATGTCAAACAAACTAAAGCTTTCAATAATTGTCATAATGCTTTTTGCGGCAAAGTCTTATAGCACAACATCAAACTATGTCGTCACTCCTGATTCCCTTTACAAACATATATCGGTTTTAGCTAATGATTCTCTTGAAGGGCGAGAAGTGGGCGAAAGCGGTGAACGGAAAGCGGCAAAATATATCAATAATATTTTTCAATCCAGTAATCTCATACCGAAAGGAATTGACGGCAGCTATTTACAACCTTTTGAGTTTATCAAGCGCATCGATTTCGGCCCTCATAACAAACTGATTATTGACAACATAGAGCTCAAACTAAATGATGAATTCGTTCCCTTAAAACAGTCGGCATCAAAAAAATTTAAGTTTCAAAAAATTATTAATGTCAATTATGGAATTACCGTCGATACCAGTGACGGAAGCTATGATGACTATAAAAATAAAGATGTAACCGACCATGCCGTTATCATTAAACGTTTTGCTCCTTCTTCCGACGAATACAAAAATATTAATTTTGACCAAAACAGCTCTTTAACAGACAAAATCAATAACGCTCTTAATCATAAAGCCTCCGGTATTTTTTTGATTACCCCCGAAGGCTTCGACGATACATTAAAGACGCTGATATCCAATAACTTTCAACCTCAAAATATTCCCATAATACTTCTCAGAGATAAAGCTCTTGAACATTTGGGCATTACCGTTGATAATGCGGAAATAAAAAGCGCTTTCGGAGAAACTGAATTGGTAAGGGTAAAAGACACCGGCTACAATGTCATCGGATATATCCCTACCGATAATGACACCACGATTATAATCGGCGCTCATTATGACCATCTGGGATGGGGCACACCGGCATCGCATTACCACGGCAAAGTCAAAATGATTCACAACGGAGCCGATGACAATGCCTCCGGAGTTTCGGCTCTCTTGGAAATAGCTCGTTATTATCAATCCCATAAGGACAAGCTGAAATACTCCCTTTTGTTTATTACTTTTTCCGGAGAAGAAGCCGGTTTGCTGGGTTCCACTTATTTTGTCCACCACATGACCATCGATTCCAATAAAGTGCGAATGATGATTAATATGGATATGATCGGTCGCCTTCGGGATCAAAAAGATGGGTTATTTGTTTTCGGTCTAGGGACCTGCCAACCTTTCAAAAATTATTTCGACAGTGTTTCTTTTCCCGATATAAAACTAACATTAAAAGAAACCGGTGTGGGACCATCTGACCAAATGCCTTTTTATTTAGACAAAATCCCCGTACTATATTTTTTCACGGGAGCTCACAAGGATTACCACATGCCTACCGACGATATTGATAAAATTGACCCTCAGGGAATTGTAAAAGTTACCGAAGTCGTCAGAGGTGTTGTTGATTATTTCAATCATTACGACGGCCCCCTTGTTTTCCATCGCACCAAAGGTACCTATCCGGGAAAGCGCCATTCTCAGTACTCGGTTACGCTTGGCATTATTCCCGATTATGCCGGCGATGTCAAAGGCTTAAAAGTCGACGGGGTAATGCCCGAGCGAGCGGCGGAAAAAGGCGGCATACATGAAGGTGATATTATTATCAAAATGGGAACTTTGGATATTAAAAATATCTATGATTATATGAATGCTTTAAGCAAGTTTCATAAAGGTAATAGCACCACCGTCGTGATTCAACGAGGCGCCGATACTCTTAGTTTGCCGATCGTGTTTTAGAAGCATTTAGTTTTATCAATCCAAAGATGAACAAGGTGGAACTATTTTCATAGCTCCACCTTTTTTTTATCTAAGCTGTTTTTTTTTACTCTTACCAAATGAGAATACAAAATTTATTCGTCACAATTCATTCATTAGAAGTGTCGCCGCCCTTTTCTCGCATCACAGAGAGAACCCCTTTAACTTTACGCACCTTCTCAATAATACGATTGAGATGAGAAAGGCTGGAAACTTCCACCACAAACCGGCCTATTCCGGTAGAGTCTTGAGCGCTCATTTCCGCGGCGCGGACGTTAGTGTCGGCATCGGCTATCGCTTGGGTTATATCCCGTAACATATTTTTACGGTCTTCAACGACCATTTTCAACTGTACCACGAAAGACTGCCCTTTGGAAGTATCCCAGCTCACATCAATTTTCCGTTCGGGATATTGGTTATAAAGAATCAAGGCGCTGGGGCAGTCCGCCCTATGAATCGTAACCCCTCTTCCCCGGGTAATGAAACCGACAATCTCTTCCCCCGGTACCGGCTGGCAACAACCGGCAAAACGAAACATCATATTATCCATACCGTGAACTTGGATTCCCTTGGAACCACGGATACGATCGATGACTTTGTTCACGAATCCCGGTAATTGCTTTTTCTCTTCCGGTTTGATGAGCTCAATCAAGTGACGAGCGGATACGGAACCGTTGCCGATACCCGCATACAAATCCTCAAGAGATGTTTTATTAAGCTGTTCGGCATATCCCAAAAGAATATCATCCGCTGGCAATTTAAGATGCAAGGCTTTTAATTTTCTTTCCATCAATTGTTTGCCCAACACCACCGATTGCTCGAAACCGGCTTGTTTCAACCAACGGCGTATTTTGGTTCGCGCCGAAGATGTTTTTACCAGTTTCAACCAGTCATGTGACGGTGTCCGATTAGGGTTAGTGATAATTTCTACCTTGTCTCCCGATTTCAACTCCGTGGAAAGAGGCATCAAGCGATTGTTTATTTTGGCTCCGGCACAATGAATCCCGACTTCGGAGTGAATCTGAAAAGCAAAATCCAAAGGAGTAGCACCGGCGGGAAGATTTATCAATTTACCATTAGGCGTGAAAACAAAAATTTCTTCGGTATATAGGTCTATTTTCAGGTATTCCATAAAATCAGAGGGATTGACCATATCCTTTTGCCATTCTAAAACATCACGCAACCATATCATCTGCCGGTCGGATTTGCTCATCTGTTGCCGACCTTCTTTATATAGCCAATGAGCGGCGATACCGTTTTCCGCCACGTGATGCATCTGATGGGTGCGAATTTGGATTTCCACCATTTTATTTTGAGGACCGATAACGGTTGTGTGAAGGGAACGGTAACCATTGGGTTTGGGGTTAGCGATATAATCGTGAAAACGACCCGAAACCGGTTTCCACATAGAGTGCAAAATACCCAAAACATGGTAACAATCTCTTTCATTATTTACAATAACCCTTATGGCAAAGAGATCATATATTTCATCAAAAGGAACCTTACGAATTTTAATCTTGCGATAGATGGAATCGAGATGTTTGGCGCGACCGTAAACATCCGCTTTAATATTATCCTCAGCGATAGCTTCTTTTATGGGAACAACAATTTTTTGAATATAAGCTTCCCGCTCTTCTTTTTTCTCTTTTATCTTTTTGGCGAGTTCAATATAATCCTCGGAATGAAGGTATTTTAATGATAAATCTTCCAATTCGATTTTAATTTTATTAATACCGAAACGATGTGCCAAAGGACAATATATATCACGAGTCTCCTGTGCTATATAAATTTGTTTTTCAGGAGAAAGATATTGTAAAGTACGCATGTTATGCAGACGGTCAGCGAGCTTAATAATTATAACCCGAATATCTTTGGCCATGGTCAATAACATTTTGCGAAAATACACAACCTGTTGTTCTTCACGAGATGAATATTGCATGGCACCTATTTTTGTTACCCCGTCAACCAGATCGGTTATTTCGTCTCCAAACTCCTGCCTTAAATCACTTAGCGTAACATCCGTATCCTCGACGACATCATGAACCAAGCCGGCAGCGATAGTGGTGGAATCCATATGCTGTTCCGCCAATATAAAAGCCACTTCCAAACAATGTTCAACATACGGTTCTCCGGACATACGTTTTTGACCTTTATGAGACTTATCAGAGAACTCATACGCCTTTTTAATTAAAGGAATATTAACGTTGGCATTAAAAGCCTCAATGCGAATTATAAACTCAGCTAAATTCATTGTTTGTTATCTATGATTTTTTAACATTTCAAAGATTTCCGAAGCAACTTTTTCAGGCGTTACTTTTTGCATACAAACACAGTGTCTCGGAGGACAGTGACATTTTTCACCCAGTGGTTGAATAACCCGATCGTTTTTCCCCAGCGGACCCCACCGCACCGGTGACATCGCTTCCTTACTGGGATACAATCCGGCAACTTGCGTCCCCACCGCTACAGAGAGATGCAAAGGACCGGTAGAATTAGCGACCACCAAACGAGCTAAAGATAAAACCGCCGCTAAAGTTCTTAAATCCGTATCACCGGTTATTTTCTTCACCGAGACACCTATTTCTTTCGATACCTCATCAATAATTATACCCTCTTGTTCCGAACCGGAGACAATAAGTTGCAAACCTTTTTCCCTCAATATTTGGTACAACTTTATAAAATTATCAACCGGCCAACGCTCCGCTGACCCCCCCGAACCGGGGTGAATGACAATAAAGTCGCCGGCAATTTTAGCATCATTTAAAATACGTCGAGCATTATCTATCTCTTTTTGACGAAGGTAAACCTTGGGGAAAGTTATTTTTTTACCCTTTTTAAAAAAAGTCAAAAAGTCAAGATTATATTCGAACTCATGTTTGAGATTTTTTTTACGACTGTGGAACAAAAGAGTATTAAAAAAAATCGAGTGAAATCTTCCCGCAGTCCCCACCCTTATGGGGATATTCGCTTTGTAAAACAAGCGCGAAATCTGCCGCTCCGGATACAGCGCCACCACAATGTCATATTTCCCTTTTCTTATTTTTTGTAATAAATCCTTTTTATACATTTTGTTAATTAACAGTTGGTCGTTTTGAACTCTTAATATCTTATTAATATTCTTATTATTCTCCAGTATGGGGGAAGCATATAAAGAAGCAATAACATCAACCGTACTTTGCGGATAACGACTTTTAATTGTTTCCACAAAGGGAAGCGCCAAAATCAAATCACCCAATCGATCGGTGCGACTGATAAGAATACGAACGTCATCTTTTAATTCGAGAACCTTAGACCTTGATTTTTTCATTTTGTTTATTTTTTACTTTCTCTTTTAATTTAGCATATTTTACCATCACCGCCAACGAAGATAAAACCGAGACCAAAAAGCCCTCCATTCCATCTCGAAGACCTTGTTTCATAATATAATGGATAAAAAAAGAAATCACAGGTTTAATGGCAATTTTAAACCATCCCGTTTTTATTCCCTGTTGAAAAGCTTCCTCCGCCCCCATAGTAGTATATCTATTGAATTTTTTAAAATAACTTTCCAAATCGGGATAACTATAATGCAACAATTCATTTTTCAAACGGGTAGTATCACCTTGCAAAACAACTTTTTCATGAACATAGGCTTCATTGAAATTACCCCTTGATTTTCTAAATAATCTTAAAACGTAATCGGGATACCAACCGCAATGTTTAATCCATCTTCCCAAAAACTGCGTTTTACGAGGAATATAATAACCGGCATAAAAAGAATTATTATCTAAAACCGCTTGTATCTCCTTTTTAAGTTCTTCGGATACGACTTCATCGGCGTCAACGGATAAAATCCAATCATGGGAAGCATAATTTACCCCCTCCTTTTTGGCCTTTCCATAACCTTTCCATTCAGGGGAAAAAACGCGGGCATTGTACTTCTGAGCAATGGCGACCGTTTGATCATCGGACTGACTGTCAATTAATATAATCTCATCGACCCATTTTATGGATTCGAGACACCGCGAGATATTCTTCTCCTCGTTTTTGGTTATGATAACAGCAGAGATTAATTTCATATCTTTACAATTTTCCGATTCTTAATAACTTGAACAAAAGCCTCGTAAACCTGCTCAACGGAAATATCGAAAATATTATCATCGTTTTGAGAAACTACCGCCCCTACTTGTTGACCATAAGGGCGCCATAATAAAAAGTTTTTCATAAAGCGGCTATACAAACCGACCACCGGAACTTTAAAAGCACGCGCTATATGAACTAATGATGTATCGGGAGTTATCAGTACATCCAAATATTTAATAATCGCCGCCGCCTGAGTCAGACTCAAATTATTCGGTATCAATTTTACTTTACCGTCTAACCTCTGCTGTAACTCAAGAGCTCTTTGGCGTTCGGAGGGAACAGTGAATAAAATAATCAAACTTTCCGGATGGGAGTCCAATATCCGTTCTATTAATTGGATGGCTTTTTGTTCCGCCCATATTCTGGTCGGAGCGCCGGCGGAAAGATTATAACCGATTTTCAATATGTTGCTATTATCATCGGTAAGCTGATTTATGAAACTTGCCGCTTTTTGGTCATCTTCGTTTTTTAAATAAGGTGCCGCATAACCATCGACACTGCTACTATCGATATTAAATGCTTCCAACAACTTCAACGTATTCTCAATTATATGACCTTTATTGTTCATGCGATGATCATAATTGAAGTCATAATATTCGCGAAATTTAACTTTCCCTACGCCGATTCTCGGTTTCCCGGGCGCACATAACTGTGAAAGAAACAAAGCCGTGACGGAATCATCGCAAATCATATCGACGACAGCATCAAAATTACCACGCCGCATTTTGAGCAATTCTTTGACATCGTGAACGAAGTTTTTTTTGTAAATAAATATCCGTGTAAAACGGGGATCATCTTTTATGATGCTATAATTTTTGGGAGACCCCAAGATAGAAATTTCAATATGCGGATAATACTGTTTCAAACCGTCAAAGACCGGAAAAGATACCACCATATCGCCAATTTTTTCCGGACGTAAAAAGAGAACCTTTTTAATTTTATTGCCATCAAGAGATTGAAAATCTTTTTCCCCTTTTTTTAAAAAAGATTTAAAAACCATAAAGAAAAGAGCTTTAAATTTATGTTCTATCGGCTTCAGGTTATTTTTCATGTCTTGGCTGTTCATACTCTTAAAACCCCATACGATTTAGGAATATATCTTTTTATTTATTTTAAGCACTGAGATAAAATATTTCTCCACCTCATCAATCATCATTCGATAAGTAAAGTAGCGTTCATATCGCTTTCTGCCTTCTTCACCTAATTTCTTTAACGATGGCAAATCAGCAAGTAATTTCATAACAGCTGTTGCCAATGAAGAAGAATCTTTCGGGGGCACAAGTAAAGCGGTTTCATTCTCTTTGACAACCTCAGGAATTCCCCCCACCCGACTGGCAACAATCGGTAATCCGGCTCGCATGCCTTCTAAAACGGCAATACCAAACGGTTCTTCAACGGAGGGATGAATCATCAAATCCGCTCCCGCCCAGTAATTCGTCAAATCGTCTAACATCCCAGCAAAAACAAAATGGTGAGATAAGTTTAGTTTTTCTACATTAAGTTTGAGTTGATTTTCCAAGGGCCCGTCTCCTAACAGCATAAAGACAATCTGGGGTTGTTTTTTTACGATCTCGCAAGCGGCATCTATAAGATAAACATGTCCTTTCTGATTGACAAATCTCCCCACCGTAAGAGCAATAATACTTCTTTGAGAAAGATGGTATTGATTTCTCAACTCCGAACGTGCCGATAATTTCAAATTATCAATGTTAATATCAGGGATTCCAATAGGAATAACCTTAACATCACTTTCCTTAATATAACCATATTGAGTAATTTGCTTTTTCAAAGCTGATGACGGAACAATAACACCATCAATAAGATGCGGAGTAAGGATTTTATGACTGAAGCTGTTTTTGGTAATGTTAAGTCCCACCGACCAGACAACTTTAATATTCCCTTTAAGACGAGCGGCCA
>JAADHM010000142.1 GCA_013151855.1 FCB group bacterium
TTGGGGGTTTCAAGAAAATCAGCTTATGTTGTCATTGGCATTATTCTATGGATAAGTATTCTAAAATCGGGTATCCATCCAACCTTGGCAGGGGTGATACTGGCTTTTACCATTCCGCTTAATGCGAAAGACCCAAAGGGAAAATCATTTTCACCCTTAAAACAAATGGAACATAATCTTCATTTCTGGGTTGCTTTTATTATTCTACCTTTATTCGCATTTGTTAATGCCGGTGTGGATATTACCCAAATTTCTTTTGTTCAAATGTCAGAGCCCATACCTCTCGGTATCATGTTGGGATTATTTATCGGCAAACAGATTGGTGTTTTCGGATTTAGCTGGGTTGCGATCAAACTCAAGCTCACCTCCTTACCAAAAGGTAGCAATTGGATAAAACTTTATGGTGTTGCTGTGTTAACCGGTATTGGATTTACCATGAGCTTATTTATCGGTTCCTTAGCCTTCGATAATAACCGCATGTTTCAGTACACCGATAAATTGGCAATCCTGATAGGTTCATTTACAGCAGGAATTGTTGGCTATCTGGTTATTAGACTGAGCAAAAACACGAAACAAGACGAACAATCTGACTGAAAATGGAATTCCATGGTCGGCAGACGCCCCCGCCTGACGACTACAAAATATTCAATATTTTTTTATGCCCATTCGTTTGCTTATGAAAAATCTCTTTTCTATATTTTCTCTTTATGGAATATTTTGGCGAAATAGCCGCCCTTACCGCCGCTCTTTGCTGGGCGTTTACCTCTGTCTTTTTTACCCAAGCGGGAAAACTAATCGGCTCTTTTCAAGTCAACAAAATCCGTTTAGTGATTGCCGTTACCATTTACAGCCTAATCTTACTAACCACGCAAGGGCATCTTTTTTCTGAAAATATAACCTTCGCCCATTTCTTCTGGCTGGGGTTATCCGGTTTTGTCGGATTGGTCATCGGCGACACGGCCGGTTTTAAGGCTATGGTTATGATCGGTCCTCGTTTGACCACTCTTTTATATTCTCTCTCGCCCATCATAGCAACTTTTATCGCTTGGATTTTCTTGGGAGAAAAACTCCACTTTTTTGATATGATTGGTATCACCGTTACTCTTATGGGAATCAGTTGGGTGGTCTCCGAAAGAAAACAAAAAACCGCCCATAACCAACTGGATAAAAACCACCCCGACGCCGGTTCGTTGGCTAAAGGGGTGGGGCTGGGTATCATCGCGGCATCGGGACAGGCGACCGGATTGGTGCTGGCAAAATATGCCATGCTCGATGTTGGCGCTTCCATTCAACCGCTTGAGGCTTCTTTTATTCGGATGCTGGTCGCAATGGTTTTTATCTGGCTTTTCTCTGTGAGAAATAATCAATTCGTTAAAACAATAGCTCATTTTAAAAATCGAAAAGCTATCTCATATATTTTAGGGGGAGCATTTTTCGGTCCTTTTCTGGGCGTGTGGCTTTCATTGGTCGCCATTAAACATATTGCCGCCGGTATCGCCACTACTTTAAATGCTACCACCCCGATTATGGTTATTCCGGTGGTAAGATATTACTATAAAGAAAAAATCAGTTTTCGCGCTGTTGTCGGCGCCGTAGTGACCATTGTCGGTATCACGATATTGCTTCTATATTGATTAAATCAATTTATGGAGCGGTACTCAATTCGACTTCAAACCAGATAAAAAACCAGATAAAAGTGAGAATCCCTTTAACATCCATAGGCCAGTTCGTACCCAGCATAAAAAGATAACACAAAAGAGTTAAACCGAAAAATATCTTTAAAAGCCCCACTTTGGTGTTGGTCACTAAAAAATTAAACAAACCCAGCAAAATATAAAGTCCGATCAAAACGGGAGCGAAAATCATAAACGCCCAGTACCAAAAGCTTATCTGATTCGTCACCATCGACAGTAAATTATCGTGGGGAATGTTAAATAAATAGAAAATGTGAACGACAACAAAAAACAATGAAAGGACAAGATACAAAAGTCCTTCGTAGGCATGCTGTTTTAATTCTCTAATACCCACCATCAAGAAAAACAGCGCCGCCATTAAAAAACCGCTTAACAACCAAAAAGAAGGATTATTTACAAATATTTCCCAAAAATTTTCCATAATTTACTCTCCTCTGAACATAGCTGAAGAAATAATTATGCCCAACGGCACAAAACATGGGGAACTTACCATAATCTATTATGACACAAGGGAATATAGTTTATCTGGAGGGGTCTTAGGTAATTTAAAAAGTGATATAAAATGAATTTAAATGAGCAAATAATTGCATATAAAAAACCCATCTTTTACCGGCTTGTTGAAAAATCTTGCCCACTGTTGGGTTGGGTCTTGAGCCCGTGTAAACGGGATTGTGACCCAACACGTAAGTTTATGTAAATTAAGAGCGGTAAGTCACACGAATTTCAAAGATGTAGATTCGCAAGACCTGCCGCAACCAGTCAATAATTGCAAATATCTAAAAAAACCCGTCTTTTACAAACGGGTTTTTAAAGAGTAAATTACTTTTTTCTATTTTTTTACTGAAAAGAAAACTCAAATATCCACTTCATCGACATTGGTAGAGGGGCGTGTCAATTCATCTTTGGCTTCTGTTATTTCTTCCGGTCTTCTGTGTTTGAGTTTGCCCTTGTACTTTTTCAACTGAGTTTTAACTTTATCCACAGCTATCGAAATGGAATTATACATATCATCGGTATCACCGGTGGCGGTAAGAATGTTATTATAAACTTTTACATTTAATTCCGCGATACGACGATGACGTTCGGTATCAAGCACTAATTCGGCAGAAATGATATTTTCAAAATAACGAGTCAAGGCATCCATTTCTGATTCCGCCCTTTTTTTCATTTCATCCGTTAGGTCAAAATGTCGAGCAGATATTTTTTTCAGCATGGCACCGTTCTCCTTTCTATCAAAATTCATTTTTCGTTAATACTTTAAGAATATTCAATTGATTTTAAAATTCTTATAGTCGTAAATAATTTATTACAAAAACAAACAAGATAACATCCACTTCAATAAACTGTTAAAACAGCTTTTAAACCCACAAGTTTCCAACATCTAAAATGGGGTATATTTTACACATCTTTAATACTTATACCAATATGTAAGCATTAATATTTAAAATATCTACAAATATAGTATTATTTTTTCCATAGGATAAAAAAAGAAAAAGTTGATAGACATATAATTTTTAATGATTTTTTCTAATATCACTAAAGATACCATCCTATGGTTCTAATTTACCGAACTTATGATTTTATTTGTTCACCGAATTGGGTACTCTTTTTCTCAACCGAGCGGGCGGTATTTTTAATTCCTCGCGATACTTAGTTACCGTACGACGGGCTAATTGGATACCCTCTTTGTTCAATTCCCGATAAATTTCCTGGTCGGATAATGGCTTATCCGGCTGTTCCGCTTTTATAATTTCTTCAATGCGCTGTTTTACCGCTCGCTTAGCCATATTTTCACCGTTAGTTCTGGAAATACCGGAATTGAAAAAATATTTTATCTCATAAACACCAAGAGGAGTCTGGACATATTTCCCGTTGGAAACCCGGCTGATAGTCGCCACGTTCATATTGACTTTTTGGGCAATATCTTCCATTATCATCGGTTTTAAAAAAGCCTGACCTTTCTCAAAAAAATCATGCTGCATTTCAATAATGGCATTCATAACATTAATCATCGTGGTTCTGCGTTGATTGATGGAATTAAGTAACCAGCGCGCTTGTTCCAATTTTTGTTTTACATATTGCTTGGTGTCTTTGGAGGTTTTGCTACCACGCTTCATCAAACTTTTGTAGTTGGAATTGATACGCAACTTAGGAATATATCTATCGTTGTGAAAAACGATAAAATCATCGCCAAATTTTTCAACGATCAAATCCGGAACCACCGGCATAGCACCGGCATCAAAACGCCCTTGCGTCGGAGTAGGTGACAAATTTTTGATAATACTCATCGCCTGTTGAGCTTTTTCCACCGGAACATTCATTAGCTTGGCAATTTGAAGAATGGATTTACGGTCCAATTCATTGATATGTTCTTCCACTATGCGATATGCCAAACTGTTTTCCAATCCCTTATCTTTCAACTGTATGAGAAGTGATTCTCTTAAATCCCGAGCACCGACACCGGTCGGGTCAAATTTTTGAATCATTTTCAAAACTGCTTCTACCTTGAAACTTTCAATAGCAAGCTCTTCCGCCATTTCAGGGATACTAATGGTAAGATATCCTTCGGGAGAAATATTCCCGATAATATATTCACCGATAAGGTGCTCCTGTTCCGTCAACTTTAACAAAGATAATTGCTCTAACAAATGGTCATATAAATTAATCGCTTGAATTCCGGGACCGTCGAAACGCTCTTCTTTTTCTTCACGATTTTCTTTAACTTTATATCCTTCTTCGTCATCAAAAAGATAATCTTCCCAATCAAGCTGATCATCTTTTTCATCTTCTTTCTCGGATTCGGATGATTCCAATTCGCTATCGTTATCCACATCATCTTCTACTTCTTCCAGCATAGGATTTATAGCTAATTCATGGCGGATAGTTTGTTCCAGCTTAAGCACCGGCATCTGGAGCATTTTCAAAGATTGGATTAATTGCGGTGCCAGAGTTTGTTTAAGTCTTAATTGAAGTCCTAATTTCATTGGTATACCTGTTGTAAATTAAGTTTGTTTTGTTCTAATTTTTCCTCTGTTAGCCATAATATCGGTTGTATCACAAACTGTTTTTACATGTATTATCAAGATCGTTCATATATTAAACAACTTTTCCTCTTAATTAAGGCGAAATTTCTCACCCAGATATATTTTTCTTGCTTCCGGATCATTGGCAAGATATTCCGAAGTCCCCGATTTTAATATTTTACCGTCGCACATAATATAAGCCCGATCGCAAATGGACAAGGTCTCCCGAACATTATGATCTGTAATCAATACCCCCAAACCTTTTTTAACCAAACGGTTGATATTTTTTTGAATATCTTCGACAGCAATAGGATCGATTCCCGCAAAGGGTTCATCAAGGAGAATAAATTTAGGTTCATTGACCAAAGCACGGGTAATTTCTACCCTTCTTCTCTCCCCACCGGAAAGGGTATAAGCCTTATTTTTCCGCAAGGTAATAATATCGAGTTCGTTAAGAAGTTCGTTCAATCTCTTGAGGCGCTCTTTCTTGCTCATTTTTCTAAATTGTAATATCGACATAATATTATCTTCCACGGTCATCTTCCTGAAAACCGAAGCTTCTTGGGATAAGTAACCGATACCTTTACGGGCTCTTTTATACATGGGCAGATTACTGATATTGTGGTCTCCTAAAAAGACATTACCTTCATCAGGACGGATAAAACCTATTATCATATAAAAAGTTGTCGTTTTTCCCGCACCGTTGGGACCCAGCAAACCAACCACTTCTTGGGGCTTAACAACAATAGAAACATCATCAACTACCGCTCGTTTATGATAAAATTTGCGCAGGTTTTTTGTTTCCAGAGTTATCATATATAGATAATATAAGGGAGTTAAATAGTTTATCCAATATTTTTTAACAATTCAGCACAAATTTTGCTGCTTTTTTTAAAAATTAATCCTTAATGTATTTTTAAATTGTATAATTTATATCAATTATTAAAATTATACGCATTGAATATAAAAAGATACGAATAAAAGGAAAAATATGAAAAAACGTTTTCTGCTGGTAGTATTTCTATTTTTGATGATAGAAATAGTGGGATGTAGTAAATCACCCGAACAAAAAATCAATGACTTATACAAACGCGGATTGTCTTATATCCAATCATACAATTATGATGCCGCTGATACGGCCTTCAACAAAATTGAAAATATCGACCCGCAATCCCCTTGGGGTTTGTACGGTGCTGGTCTTGTTTTTGAAAATAAACTGCAATATTATGATGCTTTGGCTATTTACTTAACTTTGAATAAAGCTCAACCATCTTTTGCGCCGGCATTTGCCGGAGCTTACCGCATTTATACCCATCTGGGTTATCATCAATATGCGCGGCATGCGGCCGGAACTTATCACAAATTGGCCAAAGATTCCCTCAGGGCACAAATTCTACTGGCTAAAGCTCTTTTTAATTCCGGCGAATATATCGCTTCTCGAAAAGAACTGACTAAAATTAACGCTCCTTCTTCCGCAGATAAAAAAATAATTAATATGATTAGCGCTCAAACCTATCTTATGGAAGGGAAAATCGATTCGGCTCAAAATATGGTAAATAATATTATGACCGCTCCCGCTCAGACCAGTGAGTTTTATTTGGAAGCGGCCAATTACTTTGAAAAAGCCGGCTTTATCGATTCGGCTATGGTGCTCAGTAAAATCTCCACGACCATTAAAAACACCCATTTCAATCCTGTCATCCAACATTTTTACCGCGCCTTAAGAAATAAATATTTTTATGAAGCAAGGGTAATCATAAAAAACCTCAAAAAACAAAAAGCAAACCAAACCCTTTTGGCCGGGATGGATATAGAATACAATTTGGCTTTAAATAACAGACGTAAACTCAATGATCTGGGGTCTCTGTATGAAGCTAAATATTCCCAAACATTAAGTGCCATAATATATCAGATAAAATGTTCCGGTGCCGTTGACGATTTACTTACTATCGGGCAGGATATAAATACACTGGAAGCAATTTTAAAAAGAAGTAACTATGAACCCGAATTCGTAGATTTTTTTAATTTGGAGGCGGCATTATTATTTGATCATTATGAACAAAGCACCAGATCTTTAGACAAATTACAATCAATTGCGGGGATCCTCAGTAATAACAAAAACTTAAAACTCCATATCGCTCTTACTTCATACATCGTCGGCAATTTCAAAGAAGCTCTTGACATGCTCAAACTATATACCAAATACCATAGATATCAACCCGATTGGTTAACGGGAATCGGTGATGTTTACAGTCATCAGGGTTTAAAAAAATATGACTTGGCGGAAGCATCGTATCAAAACGCATTAAAAGTAAATAAATGGTATCGACCGGCATTTGAGCATTATGTCAAAATGTTCGAAAAGCAGAAGAAATTCAAAAAAGCTCTTGCGGTTTTTGATAGTTATCCTCATTTCGAAAAAAACAATCCCGTTATAAAATTACTTAAAAGCAAAATACTAATAGAGAATAACAACCTCACCGAAGGCTTTGACTTGTTTAAAAATAACATTAAAAAAGTAAAGGAGAATATTTCTCTCTACACCGATTTGATTTCCCTTTTAAATAAAAAAAATCAGCCTGATAAAAAAGAACAGGTAGCAGAAATGCTAACTAACAATTGTCCGCAAAATGTCGACGCTTTGATTTACCTGGCTGAATATAAAGGGGACAATAACGGTTATCGGGCTTCTTTAGCTTTTGCCCAACAAGCCGAGAAAATAGAACCGGACAACCCCGACGCCTTGGCATTAAAGGCGCGCGCTCTTTATTATTTGGGTGAAAAACCAAAAGCCTTTAAGCTTTTTGAAACGATTAACAAAACCTATCCCAACAACGCCAAAAACTTGTATTACTATTCACGCCTTTTAGCTAAGGATAAAACCGAATTTAACAAAGCTTCCAATTTAGCTCGCGGAGCGGTCTTTAATTCTTACGGTGACCCCGATTGTGTCCTAAACCTAAGTTACGTCTACTACCAAATGGGGCGTTACAAACTTTCTCGAGGGGAAGCCACCAAAGCTCGCAATGTTCAAAGGAACAACCCTCTTCCCTATTTCCGTATCGGGTTGGCATCCTATAAGTTGGGAGATAAAAAAGATGCTCAAAAAAATCTCAATAAAGCCATAAGACTCGGGTTGCGAGGAAAAGATTTAAAAACAGCCCGCGAGATACTAAAACAATTATGATGCCGGATAAATTCTCTAACAACCGCTTTTAAATAAGCCAAGTCTTTAATGTAAGATGGAAGAAAAACGAACAAAAGTTCTGGTTACCGGCGGTGCCGGATATATCGGTTCCGTTTTGATTGGTCACCTGTTACAAAACGACTATCGGGTAACCGTTATCGACAATTTATCTTTGGGAGGGAACGCTCTTTTAGCTTACTTGTCCCATCCCCACTTTGAATTTATCAAAGGGGATATTTGCTCAAAAAAAGATTTGGCTGTAGCTTTAAAAGATATTGACGCCGTCATTCACTTGGCGGCTATTGTCGGCGACCCCGCATGTAAAACAAATCCGGAACTGGCACAACAGGTTAACAAAGAAGGTGCCGAGTTCCTTTGTCAAATGTCCCTTGAAAAAGGAGTGCGGCGCTTTATTTTTGCATCCACCTGCAGTAACTACGGCAAAATGCCTGATCCTCACGGATATGTCAGCGAAACCACCCCTTTGAACCCCGTGTCCCTTTATGCCCATCTCAAAGTGGATTTTGAAAAATATTTGATGAGTAACGCCAATGATACTTTTACCCCCATATGTTTGCGTTTTGCTACCGCTTACGGTCTTTCTCCCCG
>JAADHM010000189.1 GCA_013151855.1 FCB group bacterium
TTCATTTTTTCGAGAAAAAAGCAAGGTAAAAAACAATACCGGCATTAAAAGAGCACCAAAAAGTTTACCAAAAACCATAGCACAGGCGATTAAAACACCGGAGAACACCACTCCCCATATTTTATCTCCCCACTTGGAAAAAACAAAAAATACCAAGGCGGAGATAAAAATCAATCCGTTTTCAAGATACGATAATCTCCCGTAAGTTATCAAAGTGACATTAATTATGTATGTTAGGGCTACTGCCGTTAATACCCATGGTTTATGATAACGCATAAGAGCTAAAAGGAAAAATACCAGGCCCCCTAAACTCAATATTAACCCTACCGCATTGGCATGTTCTAACGATACACCAACCAGCAAGAACCAAAGGTAGGCAATGAAAGAAGTTAACGAATGCTCATAAACCGCCCATTTGTTGTAATCGAAAGGCTCAAAGCTACCAAACAGAACTTTATTGCGAGCATGAAAAACATATTGCGCCGGGTCGGTCGAAAGCGATTGTCCTAATCCCGAATAATACATAGGCGGGTCAGAGGTCAAATCCGACGCCCAAAAAATCAAACCGCTTACGAAAATTATAACGGTTAAAGCATAAAAAATATGCTTTCGGGATATTTTTCTCAACATTGACAAGATTATACGATTATTAAAGGATAAGCTTCTTGTGCTTCTACTTGACCGATATGCTTGGCGAAAATATCTTTATCTTTTAATTCTCTCTCAAAAGATTCGGCGTATTTTTGAGGGATACAAATAAGTAATCCCCCCGATGTTTGGGGGTCAAATAAAACATCTTCCAAATAATTATCAATTTTATTAGCCATTAAATATCTATTTTCCATAAATTGTCGGTTAGCTAAAGCTCCCCCCGGAATCATACCGGCTTCGGCAAGTTTGAGAGCATCGGGCAGCAAAGGTAAACGGTCGGAAAAAATACGAATCGTTTTTTGAGAACCATCGGCGAGCTCAAAAGTATGGCCCAACAGACCATAACCGGTGACATCCGTTGCCGCCGTAGCATGATATTTAACCATTAGTTCCGCCGGTCTTCTGTTTAGTTCCGCCATAAGGTTAATTACCATTTGGGTCTGTTCTTCGGAAACGGCATTTCTTTTTATACCTGTTGTAATCAAACCAATTCCAAGCGGTTTTGTCAAATACAATTGGTCATCCGCCTGAGCACCGACATTGGTAATTACTTTCTCAGGATCAACGATACCCGTTATGGCAATACCATATTTCAATTCCCGATCATTTATGGAATGTCCTCCGATAATAATAGCACCGGCTTCTTCCACCTTTTCCGCACCACCGCGCAAAATATCAGTCAAAATCGACGCCGGCAAATTAGCCGGAAAACCGACAATATTCAAAGCCGTAAGGGGCTTGCCACCCATGGCATAGATATCGGAAAGAGCATTAGCCGCCGCTATCAAACCAAACTGATAAGGGTCATCAACTATCGGTGGAAAGAAATCGACCGTTTGCACCAATGCTATATCATCACTAATTTTATAAACACCGGCATCATCGGCATGATTAAAACCGACAATCAAATCAGGATGTGACGTTTGCGGAACTTTTCGCAATGCTTCCGCCAAAAACTTTGGCGCCAATTTCGAAGCTCAACCGGCACAACTTACTTCAGCAGTTAATTTTATTGTCGCTTCTTTGCGTTTATCATCCATAATTTTCAATAATAAAATAAAAACATAAAAAAGCAATGAAGGAAATAAAAAATAAACAAAGCCATAATAAATAAACAATATTGTATCAAGCTCAAGTTGACAATTCAAGACTAATTATATACCATTTATTAGCGATTGAATAAAAAATATAAACGAGGTTTTCATGGCACACAAAGTAACTCTTATCCCCGGTGACGGTATCGGTCCGGAAATTACGGAATCAGCCGTCAGAGTTATCGAAGCCGCCGGAGTAGATATCGAGTGGGATCGTCAGTTAGCGGGTATCCCCGCCGTTCAAGAATACGGTAAATCCGTACCGGAACAACTCCTCGACTCCATCCGTTCCAATAAAGTCGCTCTCAAAGCTCCTCTCACCACCTTGGTAGGGAAAGGGTTTCGTTCCGCCAATGTCACCCTGCGCAAAAAATTAAACCTCTATGCCAATTTGAGACCCGTTAAATCAATCGGGGGTGTTCCCAGTCGCTACGACAAAGTCGATTTGATAATCGTCAGGGAAAACACCGAAGACCTTTATGCCGGCATCGAGAATGTCATATCCCCCGGGGTCACCGAAGCTATCAAAGTGGTAACGGAAACAGCTTCTTATAATATTGCTCGTTTTGCCTTTGAATATGCGCGTAAAAACGGACGAAAAAAAATTACTCTCGCCCATAAAGCCAACATACTGAAAATATCCGATGGTTTATTTTTGGATTCCTTTGAAAAAGTTGCCCGGGAATATCCCGATATCGAAGCGGAAGACAAAATCGTTGATGCTTTATGTATGAAGCTGGTGATGGATCCGACACAATTCGATGTTCTGTTATTAGGTAATATGTTTGGCGATATCGTGTCCGACCTCGCCGCCGGTTTGGTGGGCGGTTTGGGCGTGGTGCCAAGCGCTAATTTGGGGAGTGAATATGCTCTCTTTGAAGCTGTCCATGGTTCGGCTCCCGATATTGCCGGAAAAAATATCGCCAACCCCACCGCCTTAATATTCTCATCGCTTCTGATGCTGCGTCACTTGGGAGAAGAACAAGCCGCCGACAAAATATGGAAATCAATTGTGGTCACTTTGGCGATCGGGAAAAAACTGACTCGTGACTTGGGCGGTACCGCCTCGACCACAGAGTTCACCGACGAGCTTATAAAAGAGATTTCTTCCCGAACGTAAGATAAGCTCTATTTGTTTTCCCAGTTTCTTTATCTGCTACTCTTCGATGAATCTTGCTTGTTTGACAAAGGTTCTATTTAAAAGTATATCGTGATGATAAGATACCTTAACAGACATTTCATGTAAGAATAATGAAGATTATTATTTGTTATTAAACAATAGTATCCGTTAAAAATTAAAAAGATAGGATATAAACAACAGTTGTCTTTTCTTTTCATACGTTAACTCGCTGTCTTATTTCGTATTACAGTTAATATACAACCGTTGGCATAATTGTTGCTGTATAAATAGTCAAAACTTAAAAAACAAGGAGATTTCAAGATGAAACAATTCAAAACCTTAACAGCAATTATAGCCATCTTATTGTTGGCTTTTGTGCCTTTAACTTTCGCTCAGATGATGGGCGGGAACCATAACAACTCGGAAACATCATCCAAAACCACAATGGCACAATGTGGTATGAAAAATATGAAGAATATGATGGACACGAAGGGAACGGGCATGATGGGAATGATGAACAACATGTCCGAACAATGTCAACAGATGTCTCAGAATTTTGATACGATGGAAGAAAGCTTCCAAAAGATGCTGCAAATGGATGATATTAATTTACTTAAAACAGAACTTCAAAAACAATACGACATGATACAATCCATAAACAAACAGATGACCGAGCATATGAATATGTGCCAAAAAATGATGTCTTCGGACAAAACCGGCAATAATATGAACGGAAATATGATGAACAAATAATGAACAGAGTATTAGCATACCCCCTTAAACACCAACCCAAAAAACGGGGCGATTTTTCAATCGCCCCTTCTATTAAGAAAAAAATGAGGTAACATAATGAAAGAAACAAATTACGGTATGAGCATAGAGGTCACCCTACCTTTTGAGCAAGCATTGACCAAGACGGTTGAGCTCCTCAAAGAACAAGGCTTTGGAGTATTAACGGAAATCGATGTCAAAGAAACCTTGAAGAAGAAACTGGATGTTGATTTCAAAAAGTATCAAATTCTCGGCGCTTGTAATCCTCCTTACGCTTATCAAGCATTAAACGCCGAAGAAGATATCGGTCTATTACTGCCCTGTAATGTTATCGTCTACGAACTGGATGAAAATACTACCCGGGTATCAGCCATTGACCCCCAAAAGGCGATGGCTATGGTTAGCAATAATCAAGTTGAACCCATAGCCATAGAGATAAAAGAGAAACTGACCAGCGTCCTAAATGCCTTTTCGGCTTGAGAAATATTTGAGATATAGAGATGTATGGTGGGTGGAACCCCTGCGAGCCCATTATACATTTGCATTAAAATGTGGCAGACGGGGGCATCTGCCAACCACGCAAGCAAGCAGACAGAGGGAGGCTGTTACATAAGTCGAAAATTAAAGTTGTTATGTCGGTTCTTGGCACGCCGAAGGCGGGTTGTGAACTGACATAATGTATTTTTGTAACAATCTCAATGTGTCTACCGACCACGCAATACTATTATCACATTTAAAATGTGGCAGACGAGGACGTCTGCCAGCCACGCAAGTTTCACGCCTTTATCAAGATTGTTATTGTTAAGTCAGGTCTTGTTTGCTCTTAGCAAATGTGACCTGACTTTTTAATCCCGATCAATCTGGCAGACGGAAGGCACGCATTACACTGCTTGTCTGCCAAGGCATATCAAAACTCCTCTCATTTTATAGCTTCTTAATATACCTCAACTGTAATGCATGTCATGAGACAACTTGTAATGCATCTTATGATACCATACAACGGGGGCGTCTGCCAGCCACGCAAGCAGACAGGGGGAGACTGTTACAGTCGAAAATTAAAGTCGTTATGTCAGTTCTTGACACGCCGAAGGCGGGTTGTGAACTGACGTAATGCACTTTTGTAACAATCTCAATGTATCTACCGACCACAGAAAATGACAAAGGGCAAACGGTTTCAACCGTTTGCCCTTTCTCTTATCTAAAAGTTACCGTTAGTAAAGATTTCTTATACCCGAGTTTTACATCCTTGCTTTTCTCAACCTGAGAGCATTGGAAATAACCGACACCGAACTAAAACTCATTGCCGCCGCGGCGATGACGGGGCTTAATAAAATCCCCCAAACCGGATACAAAACACCCGCCGCTATCGGAATGCCAACAGTGTTATAGATAAAGGCTAAGAAAAGATTTTGCTTAATATTGCGAAGCGTCATCCTACTTAACTGACGAGCCTTGACAATTCCTCGCAAATCTCCCTTCACCAGCGTCACTCCGGCGCTCTCCATCGCCACATCGGTACCGGTGCCCATAGCGATACCCACTTGAGCTTGTGCCAAAGCGGGGGCATCGTTGATACCATCTCCCGCCATCGCTACAAAATATCCTTCGTTTTGTAACTTTTTGACTACTTCCGCTTTTTGGTCCGGCAAAACTTCCGCCGTGACATCATCAATATTAAGTTTTTTAGCTATGATATTAGCCGTAGTTTGATTATCACCGGTTAACATCACGACTTTTATCCCCTCTTCATGTAACTGCTTTATGGCATCCTGCGTAGTTTCTTTAATAGGGTCGGAGACACCCAGCAAACCCGCGGCTTCATTATCGACGGCAATATACATAACCGTTTGACCTTCTTCTCTCATTCTCTCCGCTTCTTGGACAAGTCTGTCAGAGTGTATGCCCAGTTGTTCCAAAAGCTTATCGTTACCAAGAGCAACGGCAAGACCGTTGATGGTTCCTTTTACCCCTTTACCGGTAACGGAGTCGAAATGTTCGGCGTTAACAAGTTGCATCCCTTTCTCAACGGCTCCTTCAACGATAGCGGCAGCAAGCGGGTGTTCGCTTCCTCGCTCCAAACTGGCGGAATATTGCAACAAATCATTTTCGTTCCACTTCGAAAGCGATTTTATGGCTGTCAATTTCGGCTTGCCAACCGTAAGCGTTCCGGTCTTATCAACGACCAAAGTATTCACTTTGCGCAAAGTTTCGATAGCCTCGGCATTCTTAAAAAGGACGCCCATCGTCGCTCCCCGACCGGTTGCTACCATAATCGACATCGGCGTTGCCAAACCGAGGGCACAGGGGCAAGCGATAATCAATACCGCTACGGCATTTATAAGAGCGTGAGTAAGCTTGGGAGACGGTCCAATCAAACTCCAGACGATAAAAGTTATGACCGCCGAAACAATAACCGCCGGGACGAAATAAGCCGCGACCACATCAGCTAATTTTTGAATAGGGGCGCGGCTCCGCTGAGCTTCGGCTACCATTTTTACGATTTGCGCCAAAAGGGTTTCGGATCCGACACGATCCGCTTTTATGATAATAGAACCGGTACCGTTAACGGTAGCTCCGATTACTTTATCCTTTGGCTTTTTTTCAACGGGAATGGGCTCGCCGGTAATCATCGATTCATCGACGGAACTTGTTCCTTCCACGACCGTACCATCGACAGGAACCTTCTCCCCCGGTCTTACGCGCAACAGATTTCCTTTTTGGACTTTTTCAAGAGGGATATCTTCTTCAGAACCATCGTCATGAACAATACGGGCTGTTTTCGGAGCCAACCCCAATAAAGCTTTAATAGCCGATCCGGTCTGACTTCTGGCCCTCAGTTCAAGAACCTGGCCTAAAAGCACAAGCGTTACGATAACCGCCGCCGCCTCAAAATAAACCCCCACCTCTCCGGAACTGTCTCTAAAAGAAGCCGGGAATATTTCCGGAAAAATCGCCGCCACTAAACTATATATATAGGCTACTCCCACTCCCAGACCTATTAAGGTAAACATATTGGGACTTTTATTTTTAAGAGACTGCCAAAAACGAGTGAAAAACGGCCACCCTCCCCAAAGCACGATAGGGGTAGCTAAGATTAACTCAAGAAAGGTCAGGGTACGAGGCGCCATTATATTGTGCAAAAACGAACTGACTATCGAAAAGTATCCTCCCATAGCGATAAAAAGCAAAGGGACGGAAAGCACCACACTAATCCAGAATCTTCTGGTCATGTCTCGAAGTTCGGGATTATCATCTTCCTCAACATCAACGACTTTCGGTTCTAGCGCCATACCACACTTGGGGCAATGGCCCGGTTCGCTTCGGACAATATCCGGATGCATGGGGCAGACATATTCCGTCTTTTGTTCCGTTAAAGGCACGCTTTTCAATTCCAGCGCCATACCACACTTGGGGCAATTGCCCGGTTCACTTCGGACAATATCCGGATGCATGGGACATACGTATTCCCTCTTTTGTTCCGTTGGAGACATGATATTCAAACCTCGTTCCAAATCACATTCAGAGCAATTATCTGCCAAGCCGTGTTCAACTTCAGAGTGTTCAGAATGTTTCGTATTGTCCGTTGTCAGTCCTTCAGAGACTTTTTTTTTTAATTCCAAAGTCATACCACACTTGGGACAAGCTCCGGGATGGTCTTGTTCTATCTCCGGATGCATGGAACAAGTATAAATATCTCCCGATTTATCTTTAACGGCAGATAACTCCGGAGGTTTTGTATCCTCTGCTTTTAAATATTGTCGAGGGTTTTCTTGGAACTTCTTTTGACAGTGCTCGGAACAGAAATAATATGTTTTCGTTTCGTACTCATCTTTGTATGAACTGCTTTCATCAATCTTCATCCCGCAAACGGGATCATTAATCGTTTTTTTTATATATTTTTCGGGTTCTGTTTGAAATTTCTCCAAACACGAGGAACTGCAAAAATGATAGTGGTTATCTTTATACTCATAAAGATAAAGGCTGTCCGAGCCGACTTTCATCCCGCAAACGGGATCGACAAAATTGTGTGTATGCATTTTATAATACTCCTATTTTCACCTTTTTAAATCACTGAAAACATCTATTTATACGTTGATTGATTTCTTCTTTTTTGATTTATCGTACTCCTTGGTCATCCTTGTTTGGGGGTCAAGAGGTTCATCTTTTAAATACCAAGGGAGTTTTAACTTTTTGGGAAAGACAAGAATAAATTCAACCAACTGATTGTCAAGCCATCTAAATTTAGCATCTCCAAAGTGATTGTTCATAATATTTATGACATCTATTAAATCATACTCGTGATAATGAGCACTATTTAAAACACTCAAATCACTCTGATAATAATTAACCAAAATGGAATCTTGAATCGTGCCCCCTATCATAGCATACGATGATGTTTCGTTGATGGATAATTTAAGCTCTTGTACGGGATTTTTCTTTTCCAGTATGGAACCCACCAAATGGTGCAAAGCGTTATTTATCGCTACCTTATTAACATATACTTGAAGTTTTAAATTGGAAGCTTTTTTGACCAAACGTATTTTTTTATATCTTAGACTTGTTTCTATCTCGGAAGTGAAATCAAATAGTATCTTATTCAAATTTTGTTTTTTAAGGCGCAGTTTCTTTCGCTCCACCAAAGCTATCAAGTCATTGCGAACATTTTCAATAGCAGATATTTCTTCTTTAACCACACTCAAAAAAGTTTTGGCCGCCGGTTCCCGTTGAGCTACGGATTCGAAAGCAATCAACATTCCTTTGATAGATTTTATAGGTGCTTTCAACGATTTGATAATCGACCGAGAGACTTCCAAAAATAGCCATCTTTTCATAAGAGCGAAGTAATTTCTGGTTGGAAACTTTTTGTTCAAAAAGAATGCCGGCAGAATAACCAATAATTATAAAAAGAATTATTTCAATAATTTGGGTGATTTGATATTCAACATGCGACCCCCAACTTATTAATATATGAGGCAAATATATAACACCACAAATAACAGAGACGATTAAGCCCCCATTTCTACCGTACCTATATGCCGCCCAAATAATGGGGATATAGTATAAACGTTGTAAAATATTATGTAAAATACCATGGTGAGGAGATAAAAAATAATGTCCGGTAGTTATAAACAGAATGGTAAAAGATATCCAAATTATTTCCATATTTCTTGG
>JAADHM010000190.1 GCA_013151855.1 FCB group bacterium
GTCAACCGTTTTTTATCCATTTTATCAATCTTCTTCACAAAAAACAACCGTTTAAAGGCTAAATTCAAACATCAAAAAAACCAAATATCCTTTAACATATTATATAATTATATATGTTAGTAAATATCAAATTAAAAACATAGCATAATAGAAATAAAATGGAGAAGTTTTACATATTTTATTGATAATATATCCCGCTCACTTGCGTTAATTATATTATACTTCCATATTGGTTGTAAAATATAAAAATAATGATTATTGTTACTTTCGGTAAAAATGTTGTGACATCTTATGAAATGGTTTAAAAGTTTTCTAATTTTAGCGATTTTAATAATTATCCTGCCATCAATTCTCTATGCGCGAAATGATGCTCAATTATTATTTAAAGCCCCCCAAGGGAAAAGTAATTTTAGATTAAAAAGCACCGATGATTACCCTTTCATCACTTTTCGCATCCATAAAAACGGGCGTTTATGGAATACCATAAATAATAATGGTATCTCGGGTAATTTTTTTGGCTTTACCGATGAAGATATCGGCAAGTTTGCTCCCAGTTACTATTTCCCCCGTTACAGTCGTATTCGTCACGGTCTTTATACCGGTTTGTGGATTGGAGGAATAGTCAACAACGATACTTTGGTTTCGACCAATCTCGATGTCGATTATCAAGGATGGTGGACCAAGTACAACAACGAATTTTGGCCTGATTACTATCCGCAGGGTGATTTTGTTGATTTAAGTCCCGCAAGCGGTTATGTTGATGCCATCCATCCCAGATCTGAAGTTGTCTATCAAGCTAATTTCACCGATACCTTTAAATATGAATCTTTTGTCCCTTACAACAACTACGATATGCGTTATCATCGTCCTTTGAACATCAAGGTTACTCAAACAAGCTATTCCTGGTCATACAGTTATGCCGATGATTTCATTATCGTCGATTATAAAATCAAAAATATCGGTAAAGATGATATTAAAAAAGCTTTTTTCGGCCTTTATCATTTGGGTGCGGTTCACTTTACCGGAGAAATCCCTTACCCTCGGCTGGATGATATAGAAGGCTACATCGATTCAATACCCTATAAATTTAAGGAGTTGGGCAAAGAACCGATGAATATTGCCTGGGTCTGTGACAAAGACGGCAATCCACGGGGGGATCATTGGCGTCTTTCATCAACGGTCAATGGCTTGGGCATAGCCCCCATAAGATTACCGGAAGGTGCCAATACCAGAAATTTCAACTGGTGGGTCAATTATAAAAGTATCAGCTGGGGACCGAGAAAAGCAGGTACTATCAATAATCCTGTACGGTTATTTTATGGTGAATTAGGTCAGCCGCTCGGAGACCGTAACAAATATTATTTGATGTCCCATCCCGAAGTTGATTATAGCGGTTACGAAGCAGCCGTAGACCATCAAAGCGAAGGCTGGTTGCCGCCTTTTAAATACGCAGAAGACCTGACCAAGGGTCATTACGTTCACATGGTAACATCTTTCGGACCATTCGATATCCCCGCACAAAGTGGCCAAGATATTGTCATCGTTTATGCCATAGGGGAATCTATTCATACCATCCCTTCGGCTTACAGAGATATTTATGACCCTTATAATCCGCAACCATTTCTTAATTATCTCAACTTCGATAATCTTATCGACAATGTTCACTGGGCAAAACGAATCTACGACAACCCCGGTGTCGATACCGATGGTGACGGTGATTCGGGTAAATACTTTTATTATTTGGATCCCCAAACAGCGGAATCTCTCAAAGTTTACTATGCCGGCGATGGTGTCCCCGATTTCAAAGGAGCCACCCCGCCACCGCCACCCCGTATCCGAGTGTCGACGGAGAATAACAAAATAATTATTCGCTGGAACGGTCGCGAGGTGGAAGAATATTTTGACACCTTTACTTTAATCAGAGATTTTGAAGGTTATCGAGTATATTTGGCGCGCTCGGAAAATGAAAATGATATTTCCCTCATCGCTTCCTATGACCGCAAAGATTACAACCGTTACCGCTGGGATAAAAAACATCGTCGCTACGAATTGAAAGAAATACCTTTCACTCTCGATTCCTTAAAAAAACTCTATGGGGCATCGTTCGAACCTCTAAAACATACGCGCGTCAACCCTCTCTATGCTTCCGATGGTATCTATTATTTTTCCAAGGTGGATTATAATATGTCCGATTTAAACAACCCTGAAGAAATTCATAAAGTATATCCCGATGCCAAATTGGATACCAGCGACGTAGATGCGCAAGGACGCATGCGCTACTATGAATACGAGTATGTCATTGATAATCTTTTGCCTACCGTTCCTTATTATGTCTCCGTGACCGCTTTTGATTTCGGATACCCTAGTAAATCGTTAGAGCCTCTGGAGTCATCACCGACGCAAAATTTGACGAAAGTGTTTGCCGTTGATCAAGGAAACAAAATTCTCAAAAACGGAGCTTTGAACGTCTATTGCTATCCCAATCCCTATCGCACAGATGCCCAATATTCCGAAAACGGATATGAAAACCGCTCTACCGATTTAGCCCCGGATCGCGCCCGTTCCATATTTTTTGCCAATCTCCCCAACAGATGCACTATCTCTATCTATTCTCTTGATGGAGATTTGATAAAACGCTTTAAACATGATGAACCTGCCGAAAGCGGAACAGCATCCATTGCTCGTTTCGATTTGATAACCCGCAACACCCAAGCCATTGTCAGCGGGCTTTACTACTGGGTGGTAGAGTCGCAATACGGCAACCAAATTGGAAAACTGGTTATTATAAAATAAGCCTTAACCGTTTACTAAAATTATTCAAACCAAAAGATTCCCAGCTATTTTTCACCTAACAAATACCTTGCCATAGTAACTACGTTTTTGTTACTTAACATCACCGATGAAATTCTTAACAAATAATAAAAAATGGCTTTTACTTCTTTTTATAATATTGGGAGTGACATCAAAGGCGTCGGCAATATCAATAAAAGGGACTGTCGCCGATACAAAAACCGGTAAACCGATACCTTACGTCACCATCAAAGTTGTCAACAGCCGCGAATCAATCGTTGCCAATCAGGAAGGTCAATACCGCCTTTATTTAACCCCGGGAACATACCAATTAAAATTCAGTCATGTCTCTCATTATTCCAAAATTATTAATGTAACCATAGCCGATACGACCATATTTTTGAATGTGCAACTGGAACCCACATTAATTGAGGTTGGCACCATTAGGGTTTATGACCAACAATACGATGCCGCCCAAAGAATCATTGTGGAAGCGATCCGTCATAAGGACGAAATCTTGTCCAAAATCAAACAATACCGCTTTAAAGCTTACACCAAATTAGTATTGCGAGATACCGCCAAAGCAGATTCCGCCAATGTCTTTTTGATCACCGAAACAGAATTGAATGCTTTCTGGAAATATCCCGATAAATATAAAGAGATTATCACCGCTCGCAAACAAACGGCCAACATCCCCGCCAAAAATAATTTAATAACGGTTCAGGACATACTGAATTTCAATAAGAATAGAATCGACATCGACGAAAACAGTGTTGTCTCCCCTACCGCCAAAGATGCTCTTGATTACTATAACTATTATTTACTCGATACCATTTTAATAGATAGCACTCCTGCTTTTGTACTGGAGATAGAGCCCAAAAAACAAACCATCCCTTTATTTGAAGGCACCATCAAAATTGCCGACTCTACTTTTGATGTTGTCGGGGTCGATGTTGATTTTAACCAAGGCTTTGAAAACAACCTTTATATTAAACCCCACTATCAACAAGTGTTCACCAAATATGAGAATAAATACTGGATGCCTAACCTGATTCAGTTTACCGCCATTATAAACATCCATTTCCCCGGAATTCCCGTATTTTCTGTGAACTACCTTGCGGCACTGCATGACTACGATTTTACCACCCCTATTGCCAAAAATATTTTCGATGAATATGTCCTTGAGGTAGACAAAGATGCCGATAACTTCGATTCGACCAAATGGAACACCGAACAGCTTGTTCCTTTGACAAACGATGAAAAACATAATTACCATCGCATCGACTCTTTGAAAAATAAGCCCGTTCCGATTTATAAGAAGCTTCTTTTATTACCGTTGAAATTGATGTTTATTCCTCAGGATATTTTCCATTTTAATCGCGTGGAAGGTGCCTATTTGGGATACGGCCATTATTGGCATAGATTATATAATCGCCTTTCAATTTATTTAAAAAGCGGCTATGCTTTCGATGACGATTTATGGCAAAATCACATTGGTTTTAATTATTTATTATCTGAAAAACAAAAGATATCCGTTACGGCTGAATATCATAATGAGATAAAAAGCTTCCCCACTATTCTTTCTCGTCCTGATGGTAACGCCACTTTTACAGCCCTTACCGACAAAACCGACCCCTACGATTATTATTATGAAAAAGGGCTTTCTCTGCGATATTATATGAAGCTGATAAAATTTACCGAATTAACCATAAGATTCGAAAATCACCACCAATATTCAAAAACCAATCATACCGACTACAGTCTTTTGGGGACTAAAAAGAAAAATCGTCTTAACCCGTCTATTACCGATGGCAATCTGCACTCTTTGGTAACTTCCTTTTCCTACGATTCCCGCCCTCTTGTTAAAAACAAAGGGTATGATATGATAGTTCCAACTTTACCTTATACTATCATAGAAACCGGAATTGAATATGCTCCTTTAAATTTTATGGGGAACCACTTTAATTTCACTAAATATTATGCTTGGTTATACCACCAACAAAGTTTGTGGAACTGGGGTGTGAACACCTTATATATCTATGCCGGGACCTCTGGCAATAATTTGCCACCCCAAAAATATTTTGTCGTCGATTTTGGAGCCAAACTTTTTGACCGTTCTACTTCCTTTCATACTTTGGGAGAAAACAATTTTTACGGTAGTCGGGCGCTGGTTATCCACATGTCTCATAATTTTGGACGCCGCCTTTTTCGTCGTAGCGGACTGCCACTGATAAAGAAATTACCTTTCTCACTGAATATTAATGGAGGAATTTTCTTCAGCGATTTTTCAACAAAAGCTTTACCTGACAACAAAATATTTTATAGAACCGCTACAAAGGGATACAGCGAAATTGGCTTTGGGGTGGGGCATTTGTTGCCATTAAATATAGTCATTGATTTCAACTGGCAGTTATCGGCATACAACACCAATCACTTTTCGATAAGTTTATCGGGCGGTGTTTTTTAAATTCATTGGTGTCGTAATCAAAAATTAGACTAAAACTATTTGCCATTGTTATTTTTTATTGTAATTTCCAGTTATGACAGATTTATCCTTAAAAGCGGAAATGAATTTTGCCAACGTATTACAGATATTTTTTAAATACCTGCTAACTTTTCTTGGTTTTTCTTTTTTGATCTTCTTGTTTGTCACCAGACCGATATGGGGGTTGGCATTATTGGCTTTGTTGGCGGCGGGGTTTTTCCTGCTTTTTTCGCGGATTGCTTTTTTTATTTTTCTGGTGACCGTTTCCTTATATACCCCTTTCAGAATTAGTCATTTATTTGCTCTGCACCCTTTTGATATTATGATGGCGCTGGTTTTTTTGGGTATGGCGCTTGATTTTCTTTTACGGGGTCATACGGAAATCCGTCCGGCATTATTCGATGGGCTTTTTATCATATTGATAACGGCAACTTTCATCTCGGCTCTTTTTGCTTACAACCGTGATTATTCCATCGTTCCTTTGTTTCGCACTACCGTTATTTACTTTGCTTTTCGAGCGGCATTTAAATTTGGCTTCGAGATCGGAGTCAGAAAAATAATTGTCTTTTATCTTTATCTTGTCTTTTTCCATTCGCTTATAAATATCATTTTGTTTTTTATCACCGCCGGACAAATACGAATTTTCGGTTTGCCCGGGTTGGGTTATGAACCCTTCGCTATGACCGCCTTACCGATGGCGGCGGCATTTATGATTTGGGCTAAATCCGGCTGGGAACAATTTCGCTATGGTATTATTTCCTTAATCATCGGCTTGGGCGTCTTAGCCACTCAATCCCGAGCGCCTCTTTTAGCGGTTATTATCGCCATTCCGGTGCTCATTATTTTTACCGGAATGAAAGCCCACAGAGAAAAAACCAAGCAACCGCTGAGAACAATGAAAAAAGTTTTTATTCCCGTTTTTCTGGTGGGCGCTCTTTTTATCTTTTTCAGCGGAACTCTTTTTGCCGGCGCTTTGGGCCGATACGAACATTTTATCGAATCGTTCACCAAACCGCAAGGCACGGTAGCTTTGCGCTTGATATTGTGGAAAACAGCCATCAGGACTTTCTTAGACCATCCCTTCACCGGTATCGGTATCGGTAATTTTCGGTTGGTGCATCAATTGTATCCGGATATCAGAACCAATCCTTTGTGGTATCAAATAAAAGGGATGTCGGCTCATAATGTCATTTTGCATTATTTGGCCGAAACCGGATTGATAGGATCTTTGGCATTGCTTGCTCTTGCCATAAAAGGGATAAAAATTAGCTATCACGATTTCAAGAAAAAACTGTCCTTGCAACAAAATCAGGTATCCGCCGCTTTGTTTATTGCTATGTTTGTTTATTGTTTGACCATTCTCTATATGCGCGCTTGGATGTGGGGACAGGACAGTTATATTATGGCATTGATTTTCGGCTTGAACGCCGCGTGGTTTTACCAAACTCGCAGACAGATAGAAGCTGAGTAGTCACTATGTTATAAAAGTTATTAGTAATTCCTCAAGTTAACATATAAAAACAAAAGGAAGGAAACCCATGGACACATTTCAGGCTATAAAAGAACGCCGTGCCGTTAAGCACTTTGACCCGCAATATACAATACCGGACGAAGAAGTTCAGCAGTTATTGAACTTGATGGTTCAATCACCCACCGCTTTTAATATTCAAAATTGGCGTATTGTCAATGTTACCGACCCCGAGCTTCGTCAACAAATCCGAGCCGTCTCATGGGATCAAGCGCAGGTTACCGATGCTTCTTTACTGTTAATTCTATGTGCCGACTTAAAAGCTTGGGAAAAAGAACCAAAAAGATATTGGGAAAATGCCCCCCAACCGGTAATGGAATTCATGATTCCGGCTATTGATAAATATTATAGAGGAAAAGATCAGGTGCAACGGGATGAGGCGATGCGTTCCTGCGGAATTGCCGCCCAGACATTAATGCTTGCCGCCAAAGCTATAGGATATGATTCCTGTCCTATGGATGGATTCGACTTCGATGCTGTTGGCAAACTTATCAATTTACCTAAAGACCATATTATCGCTATGTTTGTTGTCATCGGTAAAAAAGTCAAAGATGCTTGGCCCAAACCGGGGCAGTTACCTTTAGATGAAATAGTTATTAACAACAAGTTTCCAAATTAATAAAAAAAACACGCCATCAGGGACTCGAACAGACTTAGTCTGAATCCCCAGACCCGCTGATTAAGTTGCGTAGGTCAGGATCCCCGTGATCCTGACCCAAAATTATTCGTCAGGAGGGGCAGGCCTCCTGACCTACAAAAACTTAGTGTCTTAACCCTGAAAATAATTCTATGTAAATTTAAAAATCAAATATATTATACTTTTTCATAATTACTTCAAATGACATTTCAATATTTGTGAAAAGTTTAGAAACCTTCTCAAAAGCTTTTGATTGAGCAACAAAATCACTTTGGGAACCATTAAAACTAGCAAAAGTCATATTAGTAAGAGAAATTATTAATCTCCTTGAAGATTCAGGCAAGTAAAACAAATTCTTTTCCCAATATTCTCGTGCGTTAACTACTTCTTTATATATTTTTTCTTTTGTCTCTTCATCAACATTATTAAATGAATTTAACCCTCTATTTATTTTATGAGCAAGATGATATGACTCAGCCATTATTTTTATAGCCTCTTCTGATATATTTTTTTCGATTTGAAAATTTCGATCCTTCTCATGCTCCGCAATTTCGAGCTCTTTCATTTTCCTAGTATGTTTCAATGTATAGATTGGTAATCCAACACCAATTAGATAAGGTAATATTCCTTCTAAAATTTTAATAAAATTATCCACAAATACTCCTATTCATTTATCATTGTCAAAACCAATTGATCACAAAATAGATAATCTTAGTAAGATTATTCAATTGACTTTTAACAAAAAAATATTTTAATAGAATAACATCGGTATTTGTAATATTGGATGAATAATACTATTTTGTCAAGTATAAGAAAAAATTGAAGCTTACAATGGCAGGATTTCTTTGATGT
>JAADHM010000063.1 GCA_013151855.1 FCB group bacterium
TTTCGTTTTCCGTAACAAAAGGACCGGTCAACTGATTTTCTTCCCATCCGGCATAGATAAAATGGGTATCATCAACGGGAAGAAATTTCACCCCCGATTGCGCCAACACTTTGGGCAGATGAGGTTCCCAGATACGTTCCGTTAACCAGAGCCCTTCAGGGATAACATCGAAATATTTTTTTAAATATCGATTCAAAGAAGCGATTTGCCCTCTCACGTCTCTTTCCGGTATCGAGGTGAGAATAGGCTCGTAAAAGCCACCCGTCATTAAGCTTAATTGTTTTCGTTTAATTAAGTCGTTTATTAATTCCAGATATTGGGGATGCTTCTTTTCCTGCCAATCCCAAAGTATTCCGGACTGATGGAGAGAAACCCTGAAATCAGGATACTGTTTTAGCAATTCCCAAAAAGGGGCATAAGCTTTTTGATGAGCATATTCAAAAATATAATCAAAGTTGCCAACCGGCTGATGATTATGTATGGCAAAAGCTAATTTAAACTTATCCATCTTTTAAAAAATCTCCACTTTCAAATTGATGTATTTACGGGGATGGGCACGAATATCACTAACCAAATCATCAATATTATCAGCGGTACGTCGCAAATCGTCATATAGCCGCCTATCCTGAGTCAACAATTGCAAAGTTCCTTCGGGATTGTTGATATCATCGGCAAACTGGCGAAAAGCGGTGGAAAGAGTATCCAGCCTATCTACGAACCGCTCCAGTTTGGTAGTAATGCGATAAACTCTTTGGGTGGAGGAATCGATTTTTTGTGAATTTTGGGAAAGGAAGCTATTTAACTCTTGGGATGCTTTATAAAAATTATCGGCTGTCTTATTGAACTTGTTTTCATTTCTTTGCATATATTCCGACATTGCTTTGGAGGTAGTTTCCAGATTTTTGATGGTGTTATCAAATCTTCTCAAAGAAGAGTCAGAGCCCACCGTTTTTTTAAAAGAACTGACCAAACTCCTCAACTCCGTAATCATATCCCCCAAAAGCCCCATAACCTCGGGCAAACCGGTATCATAATTCCCGGTTGCCACGGAAGAAGTATCAAAGGCGATCGAATCTTTGCCGGGTTTGATGGCAATAAATCGCTCACCCATCAAACCTAAATTTTTAATAACAAAACGAGCGTCATCTTTTAATTTAACATTACGAGACAACAACAACTCGACGACAACACCCTTATCGGTTAAATGGAGACCATCCACTTTACCTTTGCGAACACCGAAGACGGTAACTTTGTCACCCACCGATAAAGTCCCCACATCATTAAACTGAACTTTAATAGTTTGCGAATTTCGTTTTAATTTATAATCCCGAAGCCAGTATAAAGATCCCCCTAAAATTATAATTCCGATGAGAATTATAAGTCCCACTCTGAATTCTATGTCTCTGGTATCCATAATTTTTACATATCGGTAACTTATTATTATTCCTTAAGATAACGACATAATATAGTCATAAAGAATGGGCGATGGCAAGATAATTATCATAACGAAATTGATATATGTGACCTTTCTTAACCGCTTCTTTAACGGCACAATCCGGTTCGTGAGTATGACTGCAAGGGGAAAAACGGCATTTATCTTGATATTTCTCAAACTCAGAGAAATAAGCAGGTAATTTTTCTTTATCGATATTCCATAAGTTTAAAATTTTCAATCCGGGAGAATCGGCAACAAAACCGCCGGAAGGGAGTTCATATAATTCTATGGAAGTGGTAGAATGTTTTCCCTTGTTGGTATATTTGGAAATGGGCAAGGTTTTGATGTTCAAATCAGGAATTAATTTGTTAAGTATCGATGATTTCCCCACTCCCGAATGTCCCACCATAAGAGAACGGTGTTTTTGCAAATATTTTCCCAATTCTTTGATTCCCTTTCCCGCCAAGGCGGAAGTAACCAAAACATCGATATTCAAAGATTGATAAGCAACAATAATTTCTTCTAAATCTTCAGGAGGTTTTAAATCTATTTTGTTCATAATAATAAAAGGTGTCATTTCTCCTATTTGAGCTACAATAATAAAACGATCGATAAGCCCGGTTTTTAAGGGCGGAGAATCTACCGAAGCTACAATGGCCAAGAGATCGAGGTTGGCGGCTATGACCTGTAAGACATTATCTTTACCTTTTGCCGGTCGAGCAAACAAAGAATGCCTTTCCAAAACTTTTTCGATTATTCCCTGATTACCCGTATTGCGACTGAAAAGAACATTATCACCGACAGCTACCGGAGTGATATTTTTGGTTTCTATTTTTACTTTTTTTCGTATTTCACATTTGAAATGAGTTCCGTTTTGAGCGCATACTTCAAATAAACGGCCTCTGGTGGCAACGACAATTCCTTTTTCAAAATCATTCATGGCATAAGGAATTTACCCTATTAATTTATTGATAACAACAGTATTTTTTAGGTATAATATTAATGTTTAATATAATTGTTTTATTAAAAATGAAGCTAATATATTACATTGTTGCCTTTGAAGGTAAAATTTAGTATTTTCAAAATATCTGAAAAATATAAGGTTTGAAGAAAAAATGATTGGAAATTTAATAAAAAAAGTATTCGGCACCAAACATGAACGTGATGCCAAAAAGATAATGCCGCTCGTGGCGGAAATAAATGAACATTACGAAAAATTACATAATCTCACCGACGAAGAATTAGCCGGGAAAACCGATGAATTTAGAAACCGCTTAGCCAACGGTGAAACTTTAGATGATATCCTGACCGAAACTTTCGCCGTGGTCAAAGAAGCTTGCCGTCGACATATGGGAAAAACATGGGAGGTTGTGGGGCAACCTACGGAATGGAATATGATCCCTTTTGATGTTCAGCTTATCGGCGCTGTCGCTTTACATCAGGGAAAAATTGCCGAAATGGCTACCGGTGAAGGGAAAACGTTAGTCGCGGTTATGCCTACTTACCTCAACGCTTTATCCGGAAAAGGGGTGCATATTGTCACCGTTAATGATTATCTGGCTCGTCGTGACCGGGAATGGATGGGAAAAATATACGAATTCCTCGGTTTGACCGTCGGCGTTATCCAAAACGAAATGACCAATGCCGAACGCAAAGAGATGTATCAATGCGATATTACTTTTGGCACCGCCAACGAATTCGGCTTTGATTACTTACGTGACAATATGGCTCAGACAGCGGAAGATCGGGTTCATCGCAATTTCCATTATGCCATTATCGACGAGGTTGACTCGATTTTGATTGACGAAGCCCGAACGCCGTTGATTATATCGGGACAAGTAGAATCTAACGTCCATGACCGTTACCGCCAGATGAAACCGACAGTAGAAAAATTGGTGCGCAAACAAACTATGCTTATCAATGATATGATTGCCAAAGCGGAGAAAATACTCAAAAGCGGTCAAGCCAAAGATGAATTTGAAGCGGGAACTTTACTTTTGGCAGCCAATCGGGGAGCGCCCAAAAATAAACGTCTGTTAAAAATATTCAAAGAACCCGGTATTAAAAAATTAGTTACGAGCGTGGAATCCGCTTATATGCGTGATAAAAAACTCTATGAGATTGACGAACGCCTTTATTATTATATTGACGAACGTGAGCATTCCATTGCCCTTACGGATTTAGGCACCAATCAGTTCGACAAAGCGGAACAGCAACTTTTTGAAATTCCCGATATTTCCACGATGCTTTCGGAAGTTGAAGGAGATACGTCTTTATCCGCCGAAGAACGTCAGCAGAAAATGGATGAAATTTACAAATTGCATTCCGAACGCTCGGAAAAGGTTCATGCCATCAATCAACTGCTGCGGGCTTATTCTCTATACGAAAAAGATGTCGAGTATGTTCTTCAAGACGGTAAAGTGATGATTGTCGATGAATTCACCGGGCGTATTCTTCCCGGACGACGTTACTCGGACGGGTTGCATCAATCTATCGAAGCCAAAGAAGGGGTTCAAATTGAAGCGGAATCGCAAACATTGGCAACTATTACTTTACAAAACTTCTTCCGTATGTATGACAAACTTGCCGGAATGACCGGTACGGCGGAAACCGAGGCTCAGGAATTTTGGGATATTTATAAACTCGATGTAATGGTCATTCCCACCAATCAACCGGTCATTCGCATAGACCACGATGACCAGATATATCGCACTCGTCGGGAAAAATATAACGCCATTATCAAAGAAATTACGGAAAGATATGAAAAAGGTCAGCCCATTTTGGTCGGTACTGTCACGGTCGATGTATCGGAAACCCTTTCCCGTATGCTGAAAAGAGCCGGTGTCCCTCATAATGTTCTCAATGCCAAGCACCACCAACGGGAAGCGGAAATCATTACCAAAGCCGGTGAACGAGGCGCGGTGACAATAGCTACCAATATGGCCGGTCGGGGAACGGATATCCGTCTCGGCGAAGGCGTGGTGGAACTGGGAGGGTTGCATATCATCGGCACGGAAAGACATGAATCGCGGCGTATCGACCGTCAGCTTCGAGGCCGTTCCGGTCGTCAGGGTGACCCGGGGTCTTCTCTTTTCTTCCTTTCTTTGGAAGATGACCTCATGCGTCTTTTTGGCGGAGATCGCTTGGGAAGTATTATGGACCGTTTAGGCGTACAAGAAGGAGAAGTAATTACTCATAAAATGGTCACCCGAGCCATTGAACGCGCCCAGAAAAAAGTCGAAGCACAAAACTATGCCATCCGTAAACATACCTTGGAATACGACGACGTTATGAACGTCCAGCGCAAATGGATTTATGAACGACGGTTAGAAGCTCTGGAACGAGAATCTATCAAAGATGAAGTGGTGGAACTTATCGAAGATGTTTTGGATATGCTTATCGACACTTACTGTCCCGAAAAACAATATCCCGAAGAATGGAATCTAAAAGGGTTCACCGAAGAGTTGCGCAAGATATATCTGCTGAATATCGAATTTCAAAAGGAAGATATTGAAAAACTTACCCAAGAATCATTGAAAGAAAATGTCCTTAATGTCATCAACCATATCTATGCCCAGAAAGAAAATGCTTACGGTGAAGATGTCATGCGTCAGTTGGAACGTTATGCGGTACTTTCGACTATCGACCAACACTGGCGCGACCACCTGGCTGAAATCGAAGAATTACGTACGGGTATCGGTCTCCGTGCTTACCATGGCGGAATGGGACAACCGATTGATATTTATAAGAAGGAAGCTTTTCAAATTTTCCAAGATATGGTTAATGCTATCGACAAAGAAATTGTCAATTTGGTTTTTAAGCTCCAGGTCAATATCCCCGAAAAATCACGATCCGAAAGGCGTCGCGAACCGGCTTTGGTCGCTACCCACGCCGATAGCACGGGAATGGGTTATTCTTCGGCAGCTATTGAAGGTGCGGAAAACGCTAATAACCCGATGGCAAAAGCTTCCCAGGCGGGGACACAAATGCGCACCATTCGCCGCACCCAACCTAAGGTAGGACGCAATGACCCCTGCCCCTGTGGTTCCGGCAAGAAATATAAAAAATGTCACGGAGCAAATTTGTAAATTCCATTCTATTCTTTAAAATAAATTTCTATGTCATAACTATAGAATTATGTGGTTGCAAGTATTGTTCTGAAAATAAAAAAATGTCATTCAAAAAAGTCATTCCTGCGCAAGCAGGAATCTAAAAATAGCTTCCCGTTTTTCGTTGTTGTGTTGGGTCTTGAGCCCGTGTAAACGGGATTGTGACCCAACACGTAAGTTTATGTATATTAAGAGCGGCGGGTCACACGAATCTCAAAGATGTAGATTCGCAAGACCTGCCGCAACCAGTCATAAATAAAAGAGTAAGGATGGAACCCCGTCTAAAAAGTGTCATTCCTGCGGAAGCAGGAATCTAAAGAGAGCTTCCCGTTTTCACGGGAATGACGAATAGGCGTTTTTACTAAAATGACATGTAGATACATTCACGGGAATGACCGGTGTTAGTCACTTATTCCTTGATGACTATCCTCAAATATTTTTTGTTTGTTCTTATGTTGAATAATTACTCTATTTTGCAGTATTATAAAGAAAAAATATTTTTAGATATTCAAAAAACCTGCCAATTACAGAAAGGAGTATAAATAAATGAGTAACGCTCCCCTCTACACATCCAAAAGTACGGTCAAAAGCCTTTGGCAAGAATATCGCATCTACGATAATCGCATCGAGTTTGATACTCTCTTCGGACAAATGACGGTTCCTTTTGAAAACATCGAAAGCGTTACCGTTTCCGAATCCGATGTCAAGGGACTTCTCAAAGGAGATTTGCATTTGAAAAACTTTCGTCCCGCTTTGAAGTTGGACTGGGCTAATTTCTTGGAACATGTTGTCCTTGATAAAAGTGAAGGCTATGTCCACCGGCTGCTTTTTACGCCGGATAATCCTCAAGAGTTCAAAAATGCTTTGGATGATGCCCTTGCTCACTATCAAAAGGAATAGACTAATAGACAGTAGGAACACGCCGCGGCGTGTTCCTACATTTGACCAATTCGTTATTTTATAACATTCCCTGCGATTCCGCCTGTACACCGACTATATAATAAATCCTACCGCAAGCAGATAAAGCATCTTTTACATTAAGATTTTATCTTGACCGAAGTTTATCTCAATATTATGCTAAATATAGCAGATGAGGGCGTCTGACGACCACGGGAATTTTGTGAGTGGCAGACGACCTCGCCTGCCAACTACTGGACATAGCTAATATCAGAAGGGATGATTTAGATGAGATATATCTTTATAATTATTGGCATAATTGTACTTTTATCTAATTTTACGGGATGTGGGACAACTTATTTCTATAAACTGACTCCCGAGAAACATAAAGTTGATAATTGGAAACTTGAATTTTATGCGAATATAGACTTAGAAGGTCCTTGTCCTAAACACGATGAAATAACTTCCAGAGATAGTTGTTGGTCGTTATACGTCATGTGTTATACAAAAGACTATCCAAACCGGAAAACCGACATTAAAATAGACTCTTTAACCATTTTAAAACCTCAAGGTAACAAGCTTTTGACTGCAACAGCTGATAATATTCATGGTGGTAGGTTCGGTAATTTTGCCTTTAATAGTAAAGAGATATTAATGGAACTTGTTGTTAAAATATATGATCGGTCAAGTGATAAGCTTTTAAAAAGAGAAGTTGTAAAACTAAAGGGAGTATACAAAAAAGATAGGTATTTTATTCTTAATGAATAAGAATATTTTTTGTTAGCGGCAGACAAGAACGTCTGCCGACTTCGAGATTTGTGAGTGGCAGACGAGGTCGTCTGCCAACGAGAAGGGATAAATTAAATGAGACTTGTCTTTATAATTATTGATATAATCATGCTTTTATCTAATTTTATGGGATGTGGTACTCCTCATTTCAACTATATAGCAAAAACATATCAATTTTATGAAATAACACCCAAGACATATAAAGTTGATAATTGGGAACTTGAATTTAACGGGGATATTAATGAAACATATTTGAGAAATTCGGGGTATTGGTGGTTCGATATCCGATATCATACAAAAGACTATAAAAATCGGAAAACCGACATTACGATTGACTCTTTAACTATTTTAAATCTTGAAAGTAACAAGGTTATATACAAAAATGTCACCGGGGGTTCATGGGTGGGAGGAGGAAACTTTAGATTTATGGATTTTCCATTTGATAATAAAGAGATCTTACTGCAATTTGTTGTTAAAATATATGCTCGGTCAAGTGATAAACTTTTAAAAAGAGAAGTTGTAAAGTTAAAAGGAACCTACCAAATAGGTACGTATTGATATCCCCAAGTATTAACTAAGCTAACCAAAATATTGATGTTGGTGTTTCTTGTAGTTATATGCGGTTGTTCAAAGTACTATATATCACGGCGTATCGTCTTAGCGAACCACCACCGTTATTGAATAACAACCGTTCCGATTGGTTTTTTTCTATCCATCTGATACCATTATGAACTATCAAGGATTGGGTTTATATTGGATTACCGGTACTGGGGTGGCGTGTTCCCACATTTGACCGATTCGTTATTAATGGGATATGGCGAAGAACAGCCCATTGCCAGCAATAAAACGGTTGAAGGGCGACGTTTGAACCGCCGCGTTGAAATAGCCGTTTTTGCCAATGACAAACTGAAAAAAGTCGCTATGGAAAAACCTTCATAAACAAATATATTTTTTATCGGGGAAAATTTTTGGGGCACATAGAGAAATATCTCTATGTGCTTTTTCATGTCAATATTTGAAATACTTCGCCAAGATAATCAA
>JAADHM010000153.1 GCA_013151855.1 FCB group bacterium
CCAAACGATATACTTTCCGGCTTTGACAGCGTATACAAAAAATTGTTCCTTTTCCCAGCACTTTTTTCGAAAATACAATCCAGCTTTATTCTCGCTTTTAAGCAGGCTTTCAAAGGTATCTATCTTCATATACACCATTATAATAAACTTTATTTGGTGCAAAAACCTTTATAATTACCATAATATCTTAAAGCCAAGTTTAAAAAATATATGAAAATATAAATTTATTAATTTGATAATTTGGTAATTTTATATATTATTTAACCTTATGGCAGATAAAATAATATGGGCTCCCTGGCGGTCAAAATTCGTTTTGGCTGAAAAAGAAAAAGGATGTATCTTTTGTAAACGCCTGAAAATGAAAGACAGCATCAAAAATCTTATTGTCTATCGCGGAGAAAAGGTTTTTGTTATCTTAAATAAATTCCCTTATAATTCCGGCCATACTTTAATTGTCCCCAACCGGCATATCGGTCAAATAGAAAAGCTTTCTGAACAAGAAGCTACCGAATTTTTCTATCTTACACAGAAAACCGTAGCCATTATCAAAAAGGTATTAAAGCCGAACTCTCTTAATTTGGGTATGAATTTAGGACGAATATCCGGAGCGGGTGTTCCCGGCCATGTTCACATGCATATCGTTCCCCGTTGGCGCGGAGATACCAATTTTATGCCTGTAGTGGGGAAAACCAATGTTATTTCCGTACCTTTAGAACCTATTTACAAAGCTCTTAAATCAGAATTTTCCAAAATATGAACCTCAAAAGAAAAATACCTACAAAAGCTGAATTGATTCAGCTACAAAAAATATATAAAACCGACAAAAAAATAGGTGAACATTTGGGCGGAGTACCGGCTTATTTGGTTGCCTATTGGCGGCGCAAAAAGCATGTTCCCAAACATTCTTTGCCCAAATTTTCCGAAAAGGAAATCCAAGACCTTTGGGAACGCTTTGGCGATGATGACAAGTGTGGCCTGGAATTAAGCATTTCCAAAGCGGCTTTTTATAACTGGCGCAGAAGGTATGGAATAAAGGAAAAACCGGCTTTTTTAAAATTGGAACAATTAGAACTGAATTTCCCCGGTTTAAAGCTCCATCCCTCGGCACCGTCATTGACCAACAAACAGACCATAGCTCAAAAAACAATCGCCAAATCAGCCGGAAGTGAAAAAGTTGCTATCGGTGACTTCGTAGAAATAGAACCCGATATGGTAACCTCGCATATTAACACGCTACATATTATTCAGAAATTCAAAGAACTCGATACGGAACTGGTTTGGAATCCCAACAAAATTTTCATTGCTCTGGCTAATTGTTCTTTCAAAGCGGAAATCAAACAAGCCGAGATTCATAAAAAGCTTCGAGAATTCGTAATCAGACAGGGAATAAAAAACTTCTTTGAAATCAGTGAGGGTTTTTGTCATCAAATTGCTATCGAATCGGGGCAAATACTTCCCGGACAACTAATAATTAGCGCCGATAAATACTCTTCATCTTACGGATGCCTTAATACTTTGGCTTTTGAAGCTACCTATGAAGATATGGCCACTATCTGGTCAAAAGGAACCATCAAAGTCGAAGTTCCCCAAACAATTAGAGTAGATATAACCGGCCGTCGCCCTCACGGTGTGTTCGGCAAAGATATTGCCCTTTCAGTTGTCAAACAATTACTCAATATTAATACCGAAGGGAGTGTCATAGAATTCTATGGAAGTATGATATCACACATGAATATCAGTGAACGTTTCACCTTAACTAACTTAATGATGGATATCGGAGTAAAATCCGCCATTTGTCCTTTTGATTCCGTAACCAGACGTTATTTGAACGGTCGTTCCGTGGCATCATACCTACCGATGATAGCTGACAAAAACGCCGAATATGCGGAAATATATCAAATAAATATCGACCACCTGAACCCCCAATTGGCACCGATAAAAAAATTAAATCATATTAAACCGGTAAAAGAAAATGAAGGTTTACCTATCAATCTTATTTTGTTAGGTACCGAAAGCAATGGTCGTTTCGACGATTTACGGGTAGCCGCTGAAATTTTGAAAGGTAAACACATCAATCCCGAATGCCGTTTGTTAGTTTTTCCCGGTTCCCGTAATATTTATTTGGAAGCTTTAAAAAAAGGAATTATTCGCACCCTTATCGAAGCCGGTGCCGCCGTCATTTACCCCGGATACGGTTTCTGTTTGGGAGGGGAAAATATTTTACTCACCGACGGAGAAAAAGCCCTGACAACAACCAATAATTATATTTCTAACTGGGTTGACTTTGAGAAATCGGAAGTTTTCCTCTGTTCACCGGCTACGGCCGCCGCCTCGGCTCTGAATGCCGCTATAACCGACCCCACAAGATTCGTAAAATAAGATTATTCACCTTTTATAATATATCCCTACCATTCTCAAACAAATTCCACCTTTATAAAAAACTGCGAATATTTGTTTATACCGTATAAAGATGTTGAAATCTTTTTTACTAAATTGTCTTATGTTTCCAACTCGTTGGTTTTATCTTCTATTTCTGCTGAAGATTCATTTTCCAGCAATTTTGAAAGAGGTGTGAAGATAAATAATATCACCAAAAACCCCGGTAAAAAAAGAGGAATATATTTAGCCCAAAGGGGAACATTAACACTCGGTGTAGTTGGCGGAAGCTCCGTCGGTTCTCCCACTTGCCGCCACCCCCCGTGGCCATCGGGCGCCCAGTGATTCTCACCCGATAAAAAACCGTAAGAAGGACCATACACCGCTTGTAAAATCAAAGAGGGAATCAGATAAAGTAAAACAATGACAATCAAAAAAATGATGATTTTTCGCATACTTCATTAAAGTATCAATTATGGAAATGTCAATATATATGGGTCATAAATTTAACGGAAATAAAGTTTGCCAATTCAATTTAGCTCTGTTATAATTTAAACAACCGTTGAGAAAAGGATAAGATATGCCCAAAAAAACAAAAGTTTTGCTAACCCAACCTTCTTTAATAGGCCAAAAAATATATCTTCGCCCCCGCACTCACGATGATGCTATCAACGCTTATTTTTGGTTTTTACAGAGTGAACCACAATTTCAAAGTTGTCATCCGTTACCTTTTATGACTCCAAGTGAAGCATCGGAAGCAGCCAAAAAAAGCGAAAAGTCACCTGACCGACAAAGATTCGCTATTATCCGCATTGATGATAATATTCATGTCGGTGACATTTCATTTTATAATTTGAATAATCTCAACAGATCAGCGGAATTGGGCATACTCATCGATCCCGATGAGCAAAAAAAAGGTTTTGGAAAGGAAGCTATGCATATCCTAATCAAATACCTATTCTATTTTCGGGGATTAAACAAAGTTTACGGAGAAACAGCTGAATTTAATAATCCGGCAATAAAGCTTTTCGAATCATTACATTTTCACCAAGACGGTGTTCTTCGCAAACACCACTTCTATAACAATGAATATTATGATAAATTAGTTTACTCTTTACTTCACCATGAATTTAGTGACTGATAGTCCCTTCCCATTATAAACGATACCATCAAAACCCGGATAAATATAACATAGCCATAATTAGCCATACGATGCCGATAATCGGTTATTACTTATTCCTTCCCCATTGTTTGTTATGGTCTGAGTCGTAATTACGATTTTTATGATGATAATTATTATTTCTATCATCATTATTATAATGTGAATCTGGTTTTTGATTTTGATTGCTATCATTGGTATATGAATTAGCAGACTGCGTATCAGAAGAGGATTGGGCATTACTTAAAGGAGGTGGCTGGTTATCACTATTTTGAGGAGGGACAGCTTGGTTTTCCTTTTCGACATCACTCTCACCATAACGTAATTGATTTATGATATCATTGAGTTTGATAAGTTCTTCCCGTGCTCTCTGGGCAAAATCTCCCCCGCTAGAAGCATACAAAACAGAACGGCAGACATTGATAACCGCCAGCTTTTGAAAATTATCCGTCCCATATAAGGCGGCTTTTTCCAGCGAGCCTCCCTGAGCGCCCACACCGGGAATCAATAAGGGCATACTACCGGCGATATCTCTCAACCCTTTCAGTTGTTCCGGCTGTGTAGCTCCCACCACCAAACCACAATTTCCTTCTTTATTCCAATAATCAACTTTCTCCGCTACTATTTGATAAAGGGGCTTTCCATCGACCGATAATAATTGAAAATCTTTAGCCCCGGCATTGGAGGTAAGACAGAGAACAAACACTCCTTTATCTTTATATTCTAAAAAAGGACGCATAGAATCATAACCCATATAGGGATTTAAGGTAACCCAATCGGCTTTTAATTTTTCAAAGGAAGATTTAGCGTAAAAAGAAGCCGTATTACCGATGTCTCCGCGTTTACCATCGAGAATAACCGTAATATCTCGGGGAATTTTTTCTATTACCGATCGTAAAAGAGAAATGCCTTCCGGTCCTTTCTCTTCATAAAAAGCAAGATTCGGTTTATAAGCACATACCAAATCAGAAGTAGCATTGAGTATCTTTTTTACAAATTCATACATGGTTTTGGTAGATTTGGTATATTCAAGGGGCATTTTTTTGGCGTCAAGGTCCAGTCCCAGACAAATAATCGATTTATTTTTTTCTTGAATATTTTTTAATTTTTCGACAGCTCTCATTTGTATTTCCTTACTTTACCAATAAGGTTGGTTATCGAAGTTAACTTTTTATCTTTTAAATAGGTCTTCAAATCCTTAGCGATTTTAACGGGAATATCCGGTTGTATGAATAAAGCGGTGCCAATTTCAACGGCGGTAGCACCACACAGCATAAACTCCACGACATCGGCAGCACTGGCAATGCCCCCAATACCGATTATGGGTAATTTACAATGAGAATAAACAGCATCGACCATAGCCAGTGCTATCGGTTTAATCGCCGGACCGGTCAAGCCCCCTTTATTGTTAGTTAATCTTGGTTGCCAGGTATCAATATCGATAGCCGTTCCCACCAAAGAATTAATCAGAGACAAAACATCGGCACCTCCCTGTTCGGCAGCTTGGGCTATTTCCACAATAGAGGTTACATTGGGTGAAAGTTTGGCAATTAGCGGACGCTGGAAAACCTTTTTCACCGCTCTGATAGACTTTTCCGTCATTTTAGGATCAGCTCCGAACTCCATTCCCCCTTCATCGACATTGGGACAACTGATATTTAATTCCACCATATCAATAGGTTCACAATCGTTCAAACGAGCGCATACCTCGACGTATTCTTTAATGGTCGAACCGGCAACATTGACAATTATTTTTGTTTTCTGACGAGCAAGAAAGGGGATTTTTTCCGCAATAAATTTATCGACGCCCACATTTGCCAACCCGATAGCGTTAAGCATCCCACAAGAGGTTTCCGCTGTGCGGGGAGTAGGGTGACCTAAACGAGGATGCAAAGTAATCGACTTGGTGACCAGTCCGCCCAATTTTGATAAGGGGAAAATTTCCGATAGCTCTTCTCCATAACCACAACAACCCGAAGCGGTCATAAGAGGATTGGAAAATTCCACTCCGGCAATAACAACTTTCAAATCGGGAGTCATAAAACTACCTCACCGATATCAAAAACAGGACCGTCACAACAAACCCGAGCATGTCCTCCTTTTACCAGAGGAACCACACAACCCAAACAAAGACCAATACCACAAGGCATGGGAGCTTCCAAAGAAATCTGTCCTTCAATACCGTATTTTAAACCAAGTTCGTTGACAGCTTTTAACATCCCTTCGGGCCCACAGCTATATATTTTCATCTTTTCCGCTTTATTCTCTAAAATCATCTCTTCCATCGGTGTCGTTATCAGACCTTTTTCACCGAAAGAACCGTCCTCAGTAACGGGGTGGAAATTAACCTTCATTTTTTTTATCCGGTTTCGCTCGATAATATCAGCCGCTGTTTTACCACCATAAAAAAACTCGATAGTTTCAGGATTATATCCTTTTTTTACCATTTCTGCAACTAAATATAATAATGGCGGGAGACCAATCCCGCCGGCAGCGATAAGAACTTTTTCCTTTTTATCCGGCAATTTGAAGGGAACTCCCAGAGGACCCAAGACATTGAGATAATCACTTTTGCGAAAAGAGCTTAAAATACGAGTCCCTCTTCCAAAAACTTTAAAAATAATCTCTATCGTTCCTTTTTCCGCATTAGTATCAGCAAGGGAAAATGCTCTTCGAAAAAAAATACTCGCGGATGGAATGCGGAGATGGACAAATTGGCCTGGTTGACAGTTTTCTATTTTCGAAAATGGTTTTAATACAAGAGAATAATAGTCATTTTTAAGATTTCTTTTTTTTACGATAAAAATGTCTTCGCTGATTATTTTAGTCATCGTAACTGTTCCGGTTTCCTTACTTTAAATTTATAAACAAACCACGAACTTTGTAGTTGAGGGGGAATATTTGTGGGGTCAAAAGTCATTGACGCCACCGTTTTTGATGCCTCATTATCAATGGCATCAATTCCCGATCTAATTTTTAGAATATGATCAACAACTTCTCCTGAAAAATCAAGTAAGATTTGAAAGTATAAATCTCCTTCCCAAGCGGAGCGATACGCTTCCGTAGGATAGATAAAGGTGTCTCTTGTCTCAATCGGCTCATAAGTGATATTGGGAATTTTTTTGCCATTGGGACCGATATATACAGCTACTAAGGGATCAACATAAGTAGAGGTATCCTGGGTAGTATCTCTTTGCCCGGGGAATTCATCATTGAGCGCATTACCGGCATTGGCTAACAATGTATCTGCTCCCGATTGTCCCTGATTATTTTGACGAGCAGGGACATAATTGATTCTTTTTTGAGCCTCTTGAGCCCAATGCGTATCGGGAAAAGAATCGATAAAAGCTTGGTAAGCATAGTATACCGATGAATCACCGGGACTTTCATACTGTTCCGTTAACCAGATAAGACTAAACCGCGCTTGCAAATAATACTTGGAATCGGGGAAATGATCAACGATATATTGATAATTCACTTGAGCCGAATCGATATTCTTTTTATCAACGAGAAAATCTTCCGCCCGTCTCAGATACAATTCCGCATAACCGGTATCAGCCGGGGTTCCTTGCCAACCCAAAGCTTTCAAAGCTTCCGGGACAAAATCAGAATGCGGATATTTCACCAACAAACTTTTCAAAATAGAATCAGCTACTATCGTATCCTTTTTATATTCACGATACATCTGGGATAAAGCAATCATTCCTTCGGGTGCCGACAAAGCGGTGGGAAAAGAGTCGACCAGATATTGCATCTCCACAATTGCTGAATCGGGTTTATTCAATTTAAGCCAGTATAACTCAGCCAGTTGATACTGGGTATAGGCGGCATCATCAATAACATCCTGAGTGGCTGTAGAATCTATCTGGGAATTTTGGGTAAAAGTTTTGATTTTACCGATATCCGATGACCGCTCAAGAGCATCGCGGCCAAAATCACTTGAGCGGGCAAGTTCGACAGCTTTATCATAGTACTCCTTAGCCTTACTCAAATTATCATAATCAAATTGATAAATCAAACCCAAACGATAATAAGCTTCACCGGCTTTCGTTTTATTCTTTTCATATTCGGTTACATTTTTATAGACTACCACCGCTTGGCCGGTATCATCATCTATTTCATAACCCTCGCCTTGTAAAAGTTCCAAAGCTCCCAAGGAATCAAAATAATTTTCATCATCAATTAATTTCTGAAGATATTCCATACCGTCTTTGATTCTCATTATATTAAAGGAACAAACCGCAGATTGATAATAAGCGCGATATATTTCATCTTTGGTAGGTTTCATGCCCAAAATCTGTAAATAGGCACTAATGGCTTTGGGGAAACGAAGCATATTATAGTAGTCATCGGCAATAAAATTTTGAGCAATCTTTTTTTCTTCTTTGGAACCAAGAGAATCGCGAACACTGAGAAAATATTTTTGAGCCATTGTAAAATTTACATTTTCATTATAATAAGTCCCTAACGCCAAAGCCGCTTGAGATTTGATAGCTTTTTTCACCTTGCTTTTGAAAATCTCTTCAAAAATTTTCATCGCCTCATCTTCTTCTTGTAAAGCCAATTTGGTTTTAGCCAAATAAAGCTTAGCCTCGTCCGCATATTTGGAATCCTGATAATTAGCCAAAATCTCCCGAAAACGTCTTTCGGCACTTCCATATTTCTTGGTATAATAATAAGAAACACCCAAGATATAAAGAGCATCATCGTACCATTTGGAATTAGG
>JAADHM010000076.1 GCA_013151855.1 FCB group bacterium
AAAGGCACCTCTCCATAAGCGACGTCAGTGGTAAAGGTTAACGAATCGGGAATCTCTCCTTCCAAATGCGAGGGATCTATATTCACCAAAAACTCCCTCACATAAGATTGATGAGGTATAATTTTTATGGGTTCGGCACTCAGAGAAATAACAGTCGTATCCCAATAAGGATAAAAAGAAAAACCATTTATCTCAACTTCTTCGGGACCATTATTGGAAAGAGAGGCTAAAAATTTTAACTTCAAACCATGGGGGGAATCATGTATCATAATTTTCCCTTCCCATTTGATACCCACGGCATCTAAGGTCAACCCTTTACCCAGCTCAAGTAAATCTCGAAGATAAGTTTGAAATTCCGGAAATTTAGCCGTAACTCGCTTATGCTCGTTAAGTTCCATAAGTTGATTGTAGCCTTTGACGATTAAATCAACTTGATTTTTCCCCTGTGATATTTGAGCGGCATTAAAATAGGAAATAAATTTTCTGGCTTGTAAAAGAATGGTGCTCTTTATAGGTCCACTAGTAAAAAGACTATCGACAATATCTACCAAGCGAAAATTTTTAATACCCGAAAGAAAATTATTTTCAACAACCTTTTCGGACAGGTTGTTTTTTAATAAACGGTAATAAGTAAGACGCTCTTTAAAATTCTTTTTTACGGTATATTGAGGAAATAAAGTGGGGACTTCCAGCTTGATGCGATCGTAATATTTTTTGAAAAGTTCTTGAGGGTTTAAAACCACAAAGTTATCATTACCTTTTACATTTAATTGCTTGCGATAAATCTTTTGGATATTAAAAATAGAAGAGTCCGGTTTAAGATTAAGCAATAAATTAGATACCGTTTGATATAATTTTTGGGGTTTCCCAATATCTAACAAAACAATATCGGCACGACGCTCTTTAAACAAATCCTTCATCATAGATTTTAAAGCGGAAGTATCATTTAAAGGTAAATAGTAAGTATGTAAATATATTTTTTCATCTTCTATTTGCTTGGTAAAACTTTTAAATTGGGAACGTTCTTTTAACGTCACCAAATCAAGGCGACAGCCATAGCGGTCATTAAGATAATAGAGGGTAGGCCAGTCAATTTTAGAGGGGTTATCAAACAGATACAAAACGCGAACATCACATAAAACATTTTTAAGCGGCTCAGCATTTATTTTGGATGAATAAGCAACAGTTGAAATAACAAATAACACCAAAAATAATTTGGCAGATATATTTTTCCCAAGTTTTTCCAACATTTTAGGCATATAAAATATATCGGAATTTTTAAGCAGAAGTCAAACTTGAAAAGACAAAAGACTGATTTTCTTAACCGGTCAAAAATTTGAAATCGACTGAAATTATGCTAAAATTTCTTCATCTTCGGCTTTCCAGGGAGGGCTTACCAGACAAAGAAAAGACAAGTCGAAATCACCAATGTTTTTTATCCATTGGACAGCGTTAGGCGGGATATCGATAACATCACCAAAACTGACTTGTGCCGTTTCTTCATTAATATGCATTTCTCCCCGTCCGGACAAGATGAAATAGACCTCATCGGTAGCCAATTTGTGCTTTAGAGATTTTGCCCCCGGCGCCAAAACGGCATAAGCCAAAGAATAATTGCCATTGAAATCATATCCCCGCTCCGGATGCAAAAGCTCTTTTAAACGGCTACCATCACCGGCGATTATTTCTTGGCAATCTTTTAATTTGCGTATGAGCACAATTATTTTTCAAATATCAAGAAGCAGCCATAAAACTATTGATATTTTTCATATAACTTATATAACCTGATTTTCTCTTAATTTTTGAAACAGTTTGTCGGCAATTTCTTCGGGAGTTTCGCCTTCGATGATTTCCCCCTTGGGACGAGGAGGTGGAGGAGCTACTTTGATCACTTTCGTTCCCGATTGAGCACCGACATCATTTCCATCCAAACCTAAGTCGCTGGCGTTCCATCTGGTAATCGTTTTCTTTTTCGCCGTCATTTTACCTCTCAATGACGGTAAACGAGGTTCATTGATTTCCTTTACCACCGAAAACACTGCCGGCAGATTCGCTTCCACCACATCATAACCTTCTTCGGTAGTACGAAAAACCACCGCTTTATTATCTTCGACCGCTTCAATTTTTTTAACGAACATCGCTTGTGGAATACCCAGACGAGCGGCAACGGCACCCGGCACCTGAGCCGAATCGGAATCGATAGCTTGTTTCCCCGCTAGAATGATATCGAAGTCACCCAATTTCTTTAAACCGGCGGTCAAGATTTTCCCAATAGCCTGAGGATCGGAACCATGGAACTTATCATCGCTTAAAAGGTAGGCATCGTCAACCCCCAAAGCAAGACACGCCCGCAATGCCGATTCGGTTCGATCCGTTCCCACCGAAATAACGACACACTTGCCTCCATGCTTTTCTTTTAAGCGCAATCCCTCTTCGACAGCATATTCATCAAAGGGATTAACCGTCCCGGGCCCCTGAGGAAGAACAACCTCATTGGCGGTTTCATCGACTTTCACCAAAGCGATTTCGGGAACCTGTTTTATCAAAATCACGATATTCATTTTCACTCCTGATATTTTATAGTTTTTTAACTAAGTTTGGTGACTAATATCATAAAAGAAGTGTTTTTTGTCAAGCATCCCCTTTCAGTAAAAACACATAAAAAAACCCGCCAAAAAGCGGGTTTTTCAAAAAAGGATTCAAAAGAATCTTTTCTATCTTCTTCTTTTAGCCAGTTTTTTCTTGGCTGTTTTTCTCGTCGTTGCTTTTCTGGCCACTGGTTTTCTCTTCGCGGCGGTTTTTCTCGTGGTCGCTTTTCTGGCCACTGTCTTTTTCTTGGGAGCTGTTTTTTTCAAACCAAGAGCACGAGCTTTGGCTTTTACCGAGGACAATGTCCTTTTCAGTTCCTTAGCGATTTGGGTTGCAGTCTTGGTCTTGTATCCTTTTTTCAAGCGGGACACTTCCGACGCCGACCACACCTTAGCACCCTTACGAGTGGCAGGTTTTTTAGCGGCAGTCTTACGAGAGGCAGGTCTTTTAGCCGCTGCCTTACGAGTTGTTTTCTTTGTTGCTTTGCGCATTGCAACATCTCCTAAAATAAGGTTAAAGGTTGATTAAATAATTATCAATAACATTACATTATCAACCATTCTTTTAACGTACCCTTATTTGATAAGGATTCTTTAAAATGTTGTCAATAAAAAAATAAGCTTTTTAAAGATTCATAAAATGAACGAAGGGGAATAAATAATCAAGAGTGCAAACCAACTTCGTTATTACCCAAAGCTCCGAGAGCCATAGCGGCAGCTTTTTGTTCTGCTTCTTTCTTGGTGAAACCGGAACCACTCCCAATCTTTTTATTGGCGACATAGACCTCGACACTAAATTCTTTTTCGTGATCGGGTCCTTTTTCGGAGACAACGATATAGTGAGGCATTCCCGCCCCGCGAGCTTGCATCAGTTCCAACAACTCCCCTTTGTAGTTCCTTTGCGATTCATCGGTTATAATGGAATCTTTTTTAATATAGATCAATCTCAAAACAACATCTCGAGCGACACTCAACCCTCCGTCCAAATATACCGCTCCGATAACAGATTCAAAAGCATCGGCAATAATGGAAGGTCGCTCCCGACCTCCCAACCTATTTTCTTCGGGAGATAGTCTGATATATTGATTGAGTTTTATCGCTTTACCGATAGTGGCAAGAGTAGTTTCATTGACCAGCATTGATTTTGTTTTGGTCAACTCACCTTCTCGGGAATCCGGGTAATCACGATAGAGTTGATCGGCAACCACCAATCCCAAAACCGAATCACCCAAATATTCCAATCGCTCGTTAGAAGAAGAATTATTTTCTTCGCCGTGATGAAAAGACCGATGAGTCAAAGACAATAACAAAAGCGACTTATCATAAAAATCATAACCAATAATCTTTTGCACCGGTTCGATAATATTTTCGGTTGCCCGGTTATTGAAAGCATTAAAAAACTTTAATAATTTACCCCAGAAACTCATTTAATCTACATTGTTTAATTTACTCACAATAATGGATACATTATGCCCTCCAAAACCAAAAGAGTTTGACAAAGCATAGTTAATTTTGTGTTTTCTCTTTTTATGAGGGACATAATCCAAATCACACTCTGGGTCGGGGTTATCAAGATTAACGGTGGGATGGACAATTTGTTCTTCAATAGACTTCAATGTCGCCACCAACTCCACCGCACCGGCAGAACCAAGAGTATGACCGGTCATTGATTTTGTTGAATTTATCGGTATTTTATAAGCATGGTCGCCAAAAACAATTTTGATAGCTTTGGTTTCCGCAACATCTCCAAGACCAGTGGACGTCCCATGCGTATTTATATAATCAATATCACTGGCATTAATATCAGCCCATTGTAAAGCCAATTCCATCGATTTTTGGGCACCATAACCCTTGGGATCCGGTGCTGTCATATGATAAGCATCGGCTGACATACCCACCCCTCTTATTTCACCGTAAATTTTGGCCTTACGCGCTTGGGCGTGTTCATATGATTCCAAAATAAGGATGCCGGCTCCTTCACCCATGACAAATCCATCCCGCTCTTTATCGAAAGGACGGGAAGCCCTTTGAGGATCATCATTACGAGTAGATAAAGCTCTCGCCTGACAGAACCCGGCGAGCGAAGTAGGCGTGATAGTGGCTTCTGCCCCACCGGTTACCATCATATCAGCTTCTCCACGCTGGATAATATGATAAGCATCGGCAATGGCATGCGAAGAAGAAGCACAAGCAGAAACGGTAGCGTAGTTCGGACCACGAAAACCATAACGGATAGAAACAAGTCCCGCACACATATCGATAATCATCATAGGGATAAAGAAAGGGGATACTTTCTTGGGACCAGAGTTTTCAAGAAGACTATGTTGTCGCTCAAAAGTCGAAATACCGCCAATGCCGGAACCAATGACCACTCCGCAACGATCACGATCAAGGCTTTCAAGGTCCAAACCGGAATCCTGAATAGCTTGCTCACTGGCACCGATAGCATACAATTCCGAAAGATCCATCCGGCGGATTTCTCTTTTATCCACATAAATCGAGGGATCAAAAATTTTTACCTCTCCGGCAATTTTTGTCGAGAATGCGGAAACGTCAAAGCGAGTTATCTTATCAATGCCGGAAGCACCCTCCAAGATAGCTTCCCAAAACTCATCCACGGTATTGCCCACCGGGGTAATAGCTCCTAAGCCCGTTACCACCACTCTTTTATTTATCTTTTGGAAATTACTCATAGGCAGAAGTGACTATTCTTCTTTGATATGATTGTTGATATATTCGATGGCATCACCGACCGAGGCGATTTTTTCCGCATCTTCATCGGGAATTTCAATAGAGAATTCTTCTTCCAGAGCCATGACCAGTTCCACCGTATCAAGGGAATCAGCACCCAGATCTTCGACAAATTTAGCTTTTTCGGTAACTTGACCGGTTTCAACCCCTAACTGTTCCACAATAATTCCTTTGACTCTTTCTTCAATTGACATTTAACAACTCCTTTTAAGTTTATTTTTAAATTAAGCTATTGTTAACCCGCCGTCTACGGCCAAAACCTGACCGGTAATATAGGATGCTTCGTCGGAAGCAAAAAATAACACCACGGAAGCAACATCTTTGGGAGTTCCGGAACGCTTAATTAAAACCTGATTTAAAAAAGCATCTTTAGTCTCATCGGTTAAAGCTTCGGTCATCTCCGTAGCTATAAACCCGGGTGCCACGGCATTAACGGTTATACCTCGTTTGGCTAATTCTTTCGCCGCCGCTTTGGTTAAACCGATCAATCCGGCTTTGGAAGCGGCATAATTAGCCTGTCCCGCATTACCTTGAAGTCCCACAATAGAACTTATATTTATTATTCTTCCGTAACGTTGTTTCATCATAATTTTGGCAGCCAATTTAGTGACAAGAAAAGCCCCTTTGAGATTAATGTCAAGTACCATATCCCAATCTTTCTCATCCATTCTGATAATAAGCGTGTCACGAGTAATTCCGGCATTGTTGACCACGATATCAATTTGTCCGAATTCTTTTCTGGTCTTATCGAAGAGTATATCGATATCTTTTTGAACCGTAACATTCGCTTTGATACCAATACAATTGCCGCCAATTTCACCAGCCACCGTTTCTACCTGTCCTTGGTCAAGGTCACTGACAACAACATTGGCATTATTTTTTACAAATTGTTCCGCAATCACACGACCAATACCTCGTCCCGAACCGGTTACGATAACAGTCTTGTTTTTAAAATCCATTTTTATACCTCAACGGATAAATATTTATTGATATCATTTAAGGTATCAAGGTTAATGATTTTTTCCGGTTTCATATCTCTTTTCGCCAATCCGCTCAGAACTTTTCCGGGACCTATTTCAATCACCGTTTTCACATCATTATCTATCAGATAGCTCATCGTTTGAGCCCATTTCACCGGCGCGGTAATCTGTTTTACCAGCAACTGTTTTAACTCCTCGCTTTTGGTAACACCATAACCGGTAACGTTAGCAACTACCGGCACTATAGGGTCAGTAAGCGAAAGATTATTCAAATATTGTTCCAACCCTTTTTGGGCCGGTTCCATCAATGGGGAATGAAAAGCACCGCCCACCTCGAGCAGTATGGTTCTTTTGGCTTTTCTCTCTTTCGCCAGTTTCATCGCCTCTTCAATAGCCGGTAAAGTCCCCGAAATGGCAATTTGGATACGAGAATTGTAATTCGCCGGAACCACCACCCCCACGGAAGAAGCTTCTTTACAGATTTCTTCCACCTGTTTATCGTCAAGACCGATAATAGCCGCCATCGTGCCCGGATTTTGCTGGCAAGCATCCTCCATAAAAGAAGCTCTTTTTACCACGGCTTTAATAGCATCCTCAAAGGTCATCGCTTTAGTAACAGCCAAAGCGACATATTCTCCCAAAGAATGACCACAGGCAAAATCAAAAGGGGGTATGCTATCTCTTAAGATTGTTAAGACCGCTAAAGCATGTAAAAGAATAGCCGGCTGAGTAAACCGCGTTTTTTTTAATTTTTCCGCCGGACCCTCAAAAGAAAGGTGAGCAATATCAACCCCCAATTCATCCGAAGCCAGTTCATAAAGAGCTCTTACGGAAGCAAAAGCCTCATATAATTCTTTACCCATCCCGACATACTGCGAAGCTTGACCGGGAAACATCAATGCGGTTTTAGTCATCTTACCACCTTACCAGAGCGGCACCCCAGATCAAACCACCGCCAAAAGCCACCATTAATACATAATCACCGGGTTTTATTTTTCCCATGCGACTGGCTTCATCCAAAGCTAAAGGGACCGAAGCTGAGGAAGTATTTCCATATTTTTCAATATTAACATAAACTTTATCTCTGTTTATTTTCAAACGCTTTGCCAGAGCGTCGATAATTCTTATATTGGCTTGATGGGGGACGACGAGAGATATATCGGAAGGCTGCAAACCGGCATCGGCAATAACTTTTAAACAAGCATTGGTCATTTCCTTCACCGCCACTTTAAAAACATCGGCTCCATTCATCATAATCTTATCCCGTCCATCGAAAGAATAATCTCGTGAATAGGGATTCACCACCCCGCCTACTTCCGCCCATAACCATTTTCTCATAGTACCATCGGATTTCATATAAGTTGCGATAATATCATGCCCTTTATCCTCATTGCCGATTATGGCAGCACCGGCAGCATCCCCAAACAAGACACAGGTATTGCGATCTTTGTAATTGGTAAAAGCGGATAATTTTTCCACCCCAACAACAACAGCTCTTTTATGAGCACCGGTTTCGATCAAAGAACGAGCAACCGACAAAGCATTAATAAAGCCGGCACAAGCGGCGACAACATCAAAAGCTACGGCATTGCTAAAACCAAGCTTTTCTTGAATGACACAAGCCGTCGAAGGCAGTTTATAATCGGGAGTAACCGTACCAACAATCACAAGGTCTATATCCTTAGGGGAGTATTTCGAGTCTTCAAGCGCTCGTTTGATAGCTTCCACAGCCATATCGGAAGTAGCCATACCATTGGCAATGTGCCGCTCTTTAATGCCCGTTCGAGTTACTATCCATTCATCCGAAGTATCGACAATTTTTTCAAAATCAGCGTTTGTCATCCGTTGTGGAGGAGTAAAAGATCCGGTGCTGATTATTTTGGCTTTTATTTTTTGATCCATTATTTTGTCC
>JAADHM010000029.1 GCA_013151855.1 FCB group bacterium
AATTCCAAAGCCTTTTTATAGTTTTTACATGAGGAATAATATAACCCTTGAGATAAAAGATGTTGTGAAGGATTACCGCGAGGAAGTTCGACTAATGGATAAAACGAAAAAAAAGCGGTGACATATAAAAATAAAAGAAGCAACAAAAGCGTTGACCATCTCTTTTTTAATAAACTTGGTATTTGATAGACCATAAAAGATGCTAATATTATATAGAAAGGTATGAGAGGTAAACGGAAGCGGCTGCTGAAGAAAAATATCGATGTTACGATGACATAAAACAAAATGATAACTATTAGAAAGATTGCTTTTTTATTGCGATGTGATTGATAAATAAAACCGACGACAGCGAATGCAAATATAATTCCAAACGATAAAGGGTTATCTCCCAACAAGGGTATTTTTTTGAAGAAATATTTAAGGTCACGATTGTTGGAAATCTCGCGGTTAGAAAAATTATGATAAAGTTTTTGCCCGTATAGTTGCATAAAACGGCGAGGGTGGGTAGTTATCCACGATACGGCTTTATGAAACCAGAAAGAAGACACCTCGCCGGGTTTTAAGGAACGGTGTTCTTCAACTTCGGCAATATGAGTGATTTGTTGAATACGCCAGTTGAATCCCAATGGTTCCGGCAGTATCGCCGAAACACCATCGGCAGCTTCATTATTGCCGATATAAAGATTTATGCCTCCTTGTGAAGCGATTAAGACGGGATCATGAGCAACGATTATATTTCTTAAAAAAATAGGGAGAATAATCAAAAAAGTGCCTAAAAGTAATATAAGGGAATGCTTGTATGTTCTTTGGAAGGCTTTTAATAAGAGAAAGATAAAGACAATTATAACAGGAATGATGATAAGAGCAGTAGGTCTGGTTATGGAGGCAACCCCCAAAAAGATACCACAGAGAAATATGTTCTCAAAAGTTCTATCATCCCACCATTTAAGAAAATAATAAACCGATACCTGTAATAATAAAGTAAACAAGGGGTCAAGAAGCAATTCGCTTTCGAAATAGATGCAGATAGGGTAAAAACTTTGAATTAATGCGGCAATTAAACCAACTTTGGAATAGAAGACTTTTTTCCCGATTTTATAGGTGAATAGAATCGATAAAAGGCCTACCATTAATCCCAAGATACGTCCTGTCCACAAAGATATACCGAAAATTTTATAACCGATGGCTAAACAGTAGATATAAAACGGGGCTCTAAAATAGGTGGTATCACCAAAGATATTACCCTTGATAAGGGAAATAGCCCAATTATGATGATAATAGTTGTCTACCGTTAATTGATTCCAGTCGGGAAGATTATGGTATAATTTTAAATAGATAAGCCTGATAACAAGGGCAATGAGAAGGACGATTAAAATACCATAGTTTTTTTTCAAAAATTCACTGATTCTTGTGATCATTTGCTTAATATACAAAAAATAATCCCAATTACTTTAATTTTATGATACTTATAATAATGCAATTTGAAAAATATGCATTTGAATACAGATATTGCAAATGAATAACATTTGCCTTAAATAAGGGTGCAATTTATAGCCTACTTGTAACTCCTTAAATGTTAATTAGATAACATTTTAAAAGGGCTAAAAAAAGGGGTTTTTATGAAAAATTAGTTACGGCATATTGCTTGCTTTTAGTGGGGTCGGATGATATTTTTAGGAGAAGATATGTTTTTGAAATTAAATAAAATATTACTGATAAGTTTAGTTATCTCAATTAGTTTAATTTCATTGTCCTATGCCGATGGTAGGTTCTCGCCTCATTTGGCAAAATTGGTGAATAATTATAAGAGTACCAATGATAGTTTGGTAAATGTGGTCGTATTTTTAAACGACCAATCCAATCAAGACGCCATATTTAAAACCACACGAAATAGAATGCTCGACAGAGCACAAAGAATTAAAAGCGTCATACAAAGATTAAAAAATTATACTCTTCCCGATAAAAATCAGATTTTTGATACTTTAAGTAAATATTCTACCACACCCGTAAAAAAACATTGGATAGTTCCCGCTTTTACCGCTACCATACCGCTCTCCAAACTTAACGACATCGCTCGCTTTTCTGGCGTAAAACAGATAGTTGAAAATGTTGAGCTCACTTATGAGCCACCGGTAGAGGTGTCTTCCGGAGTGCAACAAGCCTCATCTGTTATTTCCAATGAATTATCTTTATTAAAAATTCCGGAACTTTGGAAACGAGGATTAAAGGGAAAGGGAAGACTTATTTGTTCCTTCGATACCGGTGTTGAGGAAAGTCATCCGGCGTTGGTCTCAAAATGGAGAGGAAACCATGCTTCTTTGGCTTCCTCGTGGTTTTCAAAAGTCGCTCCCGACTCATTACCCTATGACAAGGCCGGTCACGGCACGCATACGATGGGAATTATGGTGGGGGCGACCGAAGCCGACAGTTTTGGCGTAGCTCCCGAAGCGGAGTGGATTACCGCCGGAGTGATTGATCAAGGACGGTCATTGAGTCTGACTATCAGTGATATTCTCGATGCTTTCCAATGGGCGTTGAATCCCGATGGTGATACCAGTACTACCGATGATGTCCCCGATGTAATTTTAAACAGTTGGGGAATCCCCAAAGGCTTGTTTGTTCCTTGTGACGATACTTTCTGGGGCGTTATCGATAATGTCGAGGCGGCTGGAATCGTTACTATTTTTGCGGCGGGAAACGAAGGCCCGGAGCCGATGACAATGCGTAGTCCGGCAGACCGCGCTACGACGCCCATCGATGCTTTCGCCGTTGGTGCCGTTGACGATAACAAAGTCATTACCAGTTTTTCCAGCCGGGGACCTTCTTCTTGTGATACCACTCAAATCAAGCCCGAAGTTGTCGCTCCCGGTGTTAATATCCGTTCCTCGTATAAAGGTGGCGGTTATATTTATATGACCGGAACTTCGATGGCGGCTCCTTATATTGCCGGTTTGGTGGCTTTAATTCGTCAGTACAATCCCAATGCCACGGTTGACCAGATTAAATATGCTCTTATCAATTCCGCTGAGGATTTGGGACAGCCGGGAGAAGATAACGCCTATGGATATGGTTTGGTCGATGCTTCCAAGATTTTGAACTATATTCCCGCACCTTCCAATGCGGAGTTTACCATTGTGGGAACCCAAATATCCGATGATGGTATCGCTTTTCCCGGAGAAGCTTTTGGCCTTCAAATAGTCTTGAATAATGCCGCCGCTAATATAGAATCGGTTACCGGCACCATATTAACCGATAACAAGAGCGGCGTTACTTTAGCCAACAGCTCTGAAGAATTTTATTTTGGTGTTGGAGGGACAACCGCTATCAATAGTACTCCTTTCGGAATTGTCTTTGATTCCAATCTATATAACGGTCAACAGGTCTCTTTCCAATTATTGTTGGCTTCCTCATACCTTTCTCGGATAGACACTTTGGATTTTACTCTTACCGTGGGGATTTCTCCTCGAGGGAATATTGCTTTGCAGGCAAACGGTATTATGTCTCTTTCGGTTTCGGATTTTGGGCAGTTTGGCTTTGCTCCCGGTTCCATTTACAATGTTAACGGTGAAGGTTTTCGTTTTAATAACAGTAACAATTTATTATATGAAGCGGGTTTGATTATCGGTCGCAATAATCTTCAGATGTCAACATCCATTCGCAATGAAAACGGTACTTTTAAACCTTCTGATTTTACTCCGGTCGATTCGTTGTCCGATAGTTGGCAGGGATATGATAATGATATTCATCGTTTGGCGACTTTCAACGATAAACAATCAAGTATTCCTATTCCCATCAATGTTTCCCAAGAAACAATCGTTTATAATAATAGCAACGATCAAGGGTTATTGATTACTAAGTATATTTTGAAAAATACTTCCTTAGAGCAATTGACGAATATGAATTTTGGCTTTTTGTGTGATTTTGATTTGTCTGACAGTGACGTTATTCATTATGATAGTTCTTTATCTTTGATGTATCAAGAAAACGGCAATAATCTTTATGTGGGAATGGTGGCGCTAAAAAATATCAACGGTTTTCAAGAGATTGATAATGGAACGTCAAAGATAGGATTTTCTTCACAGCAATTACTTGGTTTAGTTACCAACAATAGCAATGTGATAGATGACAGCTTAATCGGCGATGTGATGTTTGTGGCTTCTTCGTCTCTTTTCTCTTTAAATCCTAATGATTCTTTCGAAGTTACTTTTGCTTTGGTGGGCGGTAACAGCATAACGGAGCTTTACGATAATGCTCTCCAAGCCAAACAGAAATACGATATTGCCACCGATGTCAATAATACTTACGACAATAGTCTCCCCGATCAATATACCCTGTTTCAAAATTACCCCAATCCTTTTAATCCTACCACTACAATTTCATTTTCTCTGCCGCAGGCAAGTGATGTTGAGTTGAGCGTTTATAATCTTTTGGGACAGAGAGTGAAAACTATTTATTCGGGGAAACTACCTTCCGGTATCCATCACTTCGATTGGGATGCTACCAATGAGAACGGAAGTCAAGTTGCCACCGGTGTTTATTTCTATCGGCTTAGTACTAATTCTTTTGTTCAAACCAAAAAAATGATGTTGTTGCGATAACTTGAATTGAGGATGAATCCGGAACAAGGATAACATCAAAGGGATAACCAATGAAACCTCTTAGCTTGACAAAACGATGGCTCTTTCTGCTCACGATTTTAACTTGTATGACTTCAAGTGTCTTAGCGGTAGCACCCTCTGATAAAGTAATCGATCAATGGAAGAAAGATGGTTCTTTTCAATATAAAATGGATATCTGGAAACAGTTTTTGAAAAAGGGCGGGGAAGCTCCGGTAAAATATCCGGTATTTAGTAAAACAAAAATAAATAATTCTCTGGCTTTGGGAATTAAAGCTATTGATACCGTTCATGTTTTGGTCCTTTTGGTGGATTTCAGTGATAATCCCTGGTATGGACAGAAAGTTGCCGGTACTCCTGCTGATTTTGATTCCATTCTTTTTTCCGATCGTACCGTTGATTCTATTTACAATCCTTCCGGCTCGATGACCGATTATTATATGGAAAATTCTTATGGCCGGTTTTATATCAAAGGCGATATCTATGGCTGGTACCGTATGCCGAAAACCTATGCTTATTATGTTGATGGTGATAACAATGGCCTTACAAAAAGTCAGGAACTTGCCAATGATGTTATAACAGCGGCAGCGGCGGACACGATGGTTAATTTCTCCAAATACGACTACAATGGCGATGGTAAATGTGATGGAGTTATTATCATTCACTCCGGTCCCGGTGCGGAAACTGCTGGTAGTGGCATTTGGTCGCATAAATGGCAGCTTCCAACACCTCGTTATATTGATGGAGTAGCGGTTTCAAACTATACTATGAACCCGGAAGAATATTTTGGTCAATTATCTCCTATTGGCGTCTTTTGTCATGAATATGGACATTTTTTGGGTTTACCGGATTTATATGATACTAATGAAAGCTCTTCGGGAACATCTCAAGGATTGGGGCGTTGGTCGTTGATGGCTTCGGGTAATTATAACGGTAATTCCAGAAAACCGGCTCATCTTGACGCTTGGTGTAAAAAAGAAATCGGTTTTTTAAATCCTATTGTTGTTGATAGCAATTTATATCATGCCGAAATACCGCAGGTAGAAAATGAACCCGTAGTGTATCAATTGCAAAATCAATCATCTAATGGCGAATATTGGTTGGTTGAAAATCGGCAAAAAGTAGGGTTTGATGTCAGTTTGCCTGGTGCGGGATTGTTGATTTATCATATCGATGAAAGTGTCATTGACAACGACAATCCCAACCGATATAAAGTAGCTTTAGAGCAAGCTGACGGGAATAATGCTTTGGCTTTTGGAGGAAGTCGCGGAGACGAGGGAGACCCGTTCCCCGGTTTTACCAATAATCATAGTTTTAATGACTTAACTAATCCCAACTCCCATACTTATGCCGGGAATAAAACCGGTATTGGTGTGTGGAATATTTCCAATTCCGACTCGCTGATGTTTGCCGATTTTGATATTTCTTATTCTCGTCCTTGGGTAGAACTCTCGGGAAACGATTCTATTTTCTTCGATGATTCTTTCTCAGGCAACAATGACGGTTTTTTAGATCCGGGAGAAACTATCAAGTTTTTCTTTAAAATTAAAAATTTGATGAGAACGTCTTATAATGTCCATGCTTCTCTTGCTACTAATAATCCTGATCTTCATTTTTCAACCAATAACATAGATGTATATGGAGTCGTTAGCGGTAGTGAAGTAAATAATGCTTTGATTCCCATAACGTTTTCAATTCCGGACACATTGACTCCGCAAATTGATTCTTTCTTTTTAACTATTGTCACTGATTCCGTCAATGGTATTGCCGGCGGAACTAACTATACCAAAACTTTCGGTTTTGAAGCCACTTTAGGAAAACCTAATATTCTTCTTGTTGATGATGATAGAGGGGCAGATTATGAAAAAGGATATCAACAAGCGTTACATCAAAAACTTCTCCCAGCCGCCGTTTGGAACGTTGATTCGTTGGGTGCTCCTACTATAAGCGAGCTTAATAAATATTCTATGGTGTTTTGGTTTACCGGGGATACGACTTCTTCTGCGGTGTTTACGGCGGATGATATTGCTCTGATGAAACAATATCTTGATAATAATGGTAATTTATTCGTTTCCAGTATTTCAGCGGCGAGAGATTTTAATAATCTTGATTCCGCTTTTATGGCTGATTATTTTAAAGCGGCTTTAGCCGGTTCGGCTCACTGGCCTATTTATGAAGGAGTTCCGGGGAGTCCTCTGGGGGGGGACAGTGCCAAGTACATGACTTCTACTTTCAATTTTTACGATCCTTCCGTATTAACGATTGTTGACGGTGGGCAACCGGCTTTTACCATGCAAGGAACGGATATCTGCGGAGTTACATACAGTGGAAGTTATAAAACCGTTCTGTTGACTTTTTCTGTGGAACTCATTGATGATTCAAGGTTTGATACCAAAGCGACGTTGATATCAAAGGTAATTGATTTCTTTGGGGGGGTTGCCACCGCTGTTTATGATGGTCATCCTTTTAGCCAGCTTCCGAAAAATTTTGACTTGCAACAAAATTATCCCAACCCTTTCAATCCCACGACGACGATTTCATACACGCTGCGCGCAGCTAAAAGCAGCAACAGAGAAGCCACAAAAACATTTTTAGCCGTTTACAATATTATGGGGCAAAAAGTCAAAACCTTGGTCGATGAAATTCAAGCGCCCGGTCATTACAATGTCGAATGGGACAGTACTAATGACCATGGGAAAAAGGTGGCTTCCGGAATTTATTTTTATAGATTATTACGCGGTAATGATTCAGAAACAAAAAAGATGGTTTTGCTTAAATAAAATTATCTTGTATATTAAAATTATTTTTCAATAATCTGTTATCTTGTTGATTGTCAATAAGATATAATTTCATTTTTCTTTGTTAAAAGGTTATAAAAATCACTTGACTTTCCGAATAATATATATATCATTGAAAATGAAAATCGTTTTCATTTAGGTTGAAGATGAAATAAATGAAGGAATTTTTAAAAACAAAAGGCTTTAAGATGACTCCTCAACGGGAGCTGATATTTCGTTCATTTTTTGAAATGGGAAAACATGTTTCGGTTGATGAGTTGTATGATAAAGTAAGGAAGCAAGACCATTCTGTCGGATATAGTACCGTATGGAGAAACCTTAAGCTTATATGTAAAGTTGGTTTGGCGGAAGAAGTTAATATTGGTGATGGTGTTACCAGATATGATCGGGTGACAAAAGTTCCTCATGGACATCTTTTCTGCCTCCGGTGTAAGAGGGTAATTGAATTTAGTGTCCAACAAATGGTGGGTATATTGGCCCATATATCACAGGATAAGAATTTTACTCCTGAGACTTTTAAGATTGAAGTGCAGGGGTATTGTGATAAATGCCAAAAAGAGATGAATGAAATCAATACTTACAAAGAAACGGCAAAGATGTAGGATAACATTTTTCCTTTAGTTTATGAAAAGAAAAAGAAGTTAGGTGATAAAATCTATCGGAAATTATTTGAGAATAATCCAATTGTGTTAAAAATGTATTGGGTCGTTGACAACTTATGATAAAAAAAGGAATGGTAAATGACATATCTCAATAAGATGATACCGGGACAGAAAGGGAAAGTTATA
>JAADHM010000092.1:0-3603 GCA_013151855.1 FCB group bacterium
ATGCTTTAAGACAGGTGATTAAAGTATATAACGACAAAGGGGAGTTTTTATCGTTTGTGGGTGGTTTTGGTCATCAATTGGGAGAATTCCAATATCCGATGGGGTTAACTGTTACCAAAGATAATGTTTTTTATGTTGTGGAAAAAATAGGCAACAGAATTCAAAGATTTCGTTTTAAAAAGTAATTTTTTTCGTTTAAATCCTTTAAAAAAGGTTACATATTCCTAATTTTCCCTTGACAATTAAGGATTTTTTAGTTATATAATACCTATAAAGTATCCTATAATAATTAGGACGAAAAATAGGCATAGAATTTGTTTTATGAAATTATATAAGTTACAATGGGAAGATTGTTGATTATTTCAAAAGAATATGATAAATAAGGAATTTTAGGTTTTTTTTATGATGGTATGATAAATTTTTCACAATGTTAATATTGTTAACGTGATATATGTTTTTATAAGATATTGAATGATAAGAAATAAGGTGAAATAATAATATTATGGTTAGAACCCAGTTATGTTATATTTTTGTTTTATTGAAATTATTAACAATAAATAATATGTGAAAGGAGGTTGTGAAAGGTAGCAAAAAAAATCATAGTTCAGTGTAAATGTCAACTTTTTTACAAAAAGGTATGAAAGGAATTTTGTAAAAAATGAAAAAATTAATCTTTTTAACTTTTGCTTTCGTTATTTTTCTTATGTGTAGCGTTTTTGCCGGTGATTATCATACCGGTGCTACCTTGAATTGTAACGAGTGTCATGTTATGCACTATAGCCAAACGCATGGCTATAATGCTGACGGTTCGGGTACTTTTACGGCTATGGGGACTAGTGGCCCTTATGATAATTTGCTTCGTAACGATGTCAATGACCTTTGTTTGACTTGTCATGATAATCAGTCTTTTGCTCCTGATGTATTAACTGATAATGGCGGTACCGCTCCCACTAACGGTCGTGAAGCAGGTGCTTTAAACCGTGGTAATACGGCTCCTTATTATGATGCTACCGGTCATACTTTGGGTAGCACAGATCAGGCTCCCGGTGGTACTTTCTCCAATGCCGATGGTCTTGAATGTGTTGATTGCCATCAACCTCACGGTTATGGCGGTTCTACTGCCAATCCGTATCGTAACCTCAGCCCGATGTCCGGTGGTGGTTTCCATGCCAGTGTTTCTTATGCGGTCGGAACTAATGACCTGACTATGGATGTGTTTGAAAATCAAGCCGGTGGTAGTGATCATTATGACCTTAATAATGTTCATTTTAATGAGCCCGATCAGACTGCTTCCGGTTTTGGTGCCTGGTGTAAATCCTGTCATACTGATTTTCACGGATCTTCATCTGATGCTAATATGAGAGATCAAGCTGGTCCGGCTGGTGAAGAATGGTATCGTCACCCCACCGCTGATGCTAATATCGGCGCTCTGGCTGGCGGTCATTCCGATTTAACTCAGTTCTCAGGCAAAGCTTATCGTGTCCATGTGATGAGCTCAACCGGTGATTGGGGCACTTATGGTAGTCCTTGGACCGGTGCTCCTACGGATTTAACTCCCAGTTGTATGAGCTGTCATAAAGCTCACGGTAACCAAAATGCCTTTGGTTTGATTTTTGCCAAAGGAGATGCCAATTTGGGCGAACAGGGCGATGGTTCTACCTATACTGATTTATGCAAACAGTGTCACGTACAAGGTAATTAACTTATTAAATAATTTTCAGGGGAGAGGCTTCATTTAGTCTCTCTCCTAAAATTATAATTATTAAGAGCACTTTCTATGAAAAAGTATTTTTCTCTTCTTTTAACGATTGTTCTTGTTTTATTTATTGTTAATCTGGCTGTAGCTGATGATTTTACCGATTATGAAGCGGGTTTGAATTATATTCATCCCAGCCGTTCCAATGGTAATAAGACTGTTACCAAAAATATGAGTCTTGGTCCCGGTGATAATGTTTATCACAACGGCACTACTCTTCTGTGTTCTCAGTGTCATGTGATGCATGCCAGTATGCAACATCCTCATGACGGACAGACATTACCCGATCCTTTTGGTCCTTATCCGCAAACCTATACCCCTTCGAAATATTTGTTAAAAGCTGCCGATCCGGTTGCTCTTTGTCTCACCTGTCACGATAATGTAGCCGGTATTCCCGATGTCGTCGGTGCTGATGTTAACGGTCTTACGGCGAGGTCGGCGGGTTTCTTTGAATCGCCCGGGGTGGATAATCCTCGGGGACACAAACTTGACTATGGTTTAGGGGGTTCGTCAAGTCTTTGTTCCCGCTGCCACTTTAGCGGTTCTTTTGCCACGGCCGCCGTATCTTGTATTGATTGTCATAATCCTCATGGAAATTATCGTCCTCGTAATCTACAATGGGCATCTGACCCCGGTGGCGAACCTCAATTTGGATTGTTGATTAATCCCGCCGCTACGGGAATGAGCCGCTATGAAAAAGCCGATGTTGGTTTTGGTACCACCAATGATAATAATCTGCGTGAAGTTTCCAATATGTGCGATGATTGTCACCATGTATTTACCGGTTCGAATTATAATGATCCCGATGGTAATGGTATTCACAATCGTCATCCCAGTTACGATTCGGAGCGGGGCAGCACCAATAATATTGCCCAGGGAGCAAGTCGGGGGACAACTGACCCAACGCATTGGGAGAACGGAACAGGAGCTGGTTTTGCTCATACTCCGCGCTTACGTTTTGTTAACAACGGAGCAACGGATTTCACTTCCTCACAGGTAGTCGATGCCAATATCAATGGGGTCTTCTGTTTGTCCTGTCACAGCGCTCATGGCAGTTCCAATGCTTTTGGTCTGGCGTGGGATCCGGTGGTAGGTAAAAACGGTGAAGGTTGTGATCAATGCCATAATAAAACAAGTTTGTAATACTTAGATTGAATATTTGCTTAATAAAAAGAAAGTAGCTATTAACAAAATAGCTACTTTCTTTTTTATTTTGAGAAAATAATCACCTTTTTAATGTTTGGATAAAGCCGTTCCGATATAAGATTTGTTATTTCATCAAAAGATAAGTAAAAAAACAGGTTTTATTTTACTTTTTTAAAAATAATACTTCCGTCAGTGCCCACAGCATAAAGTCGCTTGCCTATCAGATAGAAGTCGAAAATGTCGAAAGATTTGGGAAGTAATTCTTTGCTCCAAGTTTTACCGCCATCGGATGTTTTCAAAATAGTTGCTTTGGTGCCACCGATATAGCCGTTTTCTTCATCGACCATTTGAGCGGCGATAAACAGAGTCTGTTTATCCTGCTGTGATGGATACCACGTTTTCCCGGTGTCATTGGAATACGCACACATTCCTTGCAAACCGCAAATAATGCCGGTTTTTCCATAAAATGACAAGGCGCGCCCGGGTTTTCCTTCGACGGTTAAAGTCGATTTCCAAGTTTTGCCAAAATCGTTGGAGTAATTAATTTTCCCATAGGACAAAAGATAAACCGGTTGATGGGGTTGATAAAATATTTCGCTATAACCCAAGCCGAAAGTTTTAAGTTTTTTCCAGCTTTTACCTCCGTTGGTGGTGCGATAAGCCACACCGCCGAAAGGCATCTCTTTGGTATTGGTTAAGCC
>JAADHM010000092.1:3631-11751 GCA_013151855.1 FCB group bacterium
TTAAACATCTGAATGTCAAAAAGCCATGATGTGGTGTCGTTTATTGGTTCCTTATTCCAAGTGTAACCGCCATCGGTGGTATAGAGAATAGAGCCTTTATTACCGCATACATAACCGGTATCGGAAGTGAAAAATTGAATGTCTTCCAGAGAAACACCCAAAGAGACATGAAAAGTATCCCAGGTTTTTCCGGCATCAAAACTCCGCGCCATATTCCCTTTATCGGTTATAATAAACATGGTGTCGGGACTTACGAAAGTAATGCCGTTAATATTTCCTTGAAGGGGACCATCCACTATTTGCCAATTTTGAGCCCAAAGACTTGGTATTAACAAAGATAAGATAACGAAAGCGATTAAAAATTGTTTCATAATAATTTTAAATTGTCATTTAGGTTTTAACTTTTTACTATTTTATTCGGTAAAAGTTTTAAATATTAAAACTAAGTTTAATAAAAAAAACGAGTTAATGAAACTATTAAATAATTACTATTTTTTTGAGCTTTAAACATGTCAACAAATACTATTATCGAACTGAATAATTTATATCTAAAATCAGACCGCGGTGAGGTGGTGTTTAAAGATTTGAATTTCAAACTTACCGCCGGCCAGTCGGCTGTTATTGTCGGAGCTGCCGGTTCCGGTAAAAGTTTATTGGTGGAGTTGTTAATCGGCCGTCGCTACCCCAAGAGCGGTTCTATTGAGCTTTTCGGGGAAATTATCAAACCCGGCAAAAAAAGATTGATTAAACAAATGAGAAGAAAAATCGGTGGCGTGGGCGGTTTGTTCAAGTTAGTGCCTTCATATAGCGTAGCGGAAAATATATTATACCCGTTAGTGTTGGCGGCAGAAAGAAAAAAAGTTCGTAAGGAACAGTTGTTTAAAATGCTTACGGAATTTTCTCTTTTGAAACAGGCGGGGGAATTACCTCATAACTTAACGCGGGTGGAAAATACATTGGTGCAGCTTGCTCGGGCTACTATCGCCAATCAACCGCTGATTATCATTGATGAGTTGTTGGCCGGATTAGACCAAAAAACATATCAGCGTATTTATGATTACCTCGTGAAACTTTCTCTCTCCGGTCGTTCGATGGTTATTTTAAGTTCCGAGAAATTGACGAAAGAGTTACCCAACACCGACAATTATACGATTATGAACGGAGCTTTGGTGTGATAAGAATAATGCACATTCTAAGAGAGCTTGGTAAAAACATTTATAGAAACCCCGGAACTACTTTCAGTGCTTTATTATCGACTACGCTTTTATTCCTTTTATTTGATTTCTTTTGGATAGCCGCGGGGACGTCGGAACGGTTTTATCAGGATTTGTTATCGGATTTGAATATGGAAGTTTTCGTTTCCGAAGATGTTCCCGATTCCAGTCTGACTTCAATGGATACGCCCTCTTCTCTTCGGAGTCATATTAAAAGTATCGAAGGCGTTCAATCTTTGACTTATATATCCAAAGAGAAAGCTCGTGAACAGTTAAGTCAGTTGGTGGGAGTTGATTTGCTGGTCGGGTATGACACCAACAATCCGCTTCCCCGTTCTTTTGTCCTTACTTTTACTCCCGATTATTTAAAGACAAGTAAATTAGCCGCTATCGAAAAAGAAATTTTAGCTCTAAAAGGTGTCTCACAGGTTTTTTATAGCCAGAATTGGCTGAAGAAAGTTGAAAAAACCAGAGAAATCGTTTTGAAATTGGGGATGATATTGGGAATATTGATTATCTTGACCGTCCTGATAAGTTCCACCAACAATATGCGTTTAACGGCGCGAGCGAGAGCGATTGGTTTTCAACAGATGCGGCTTTCGGGGGCGGGTAAATTGTTTTTATCTTTTCCTTTTCTTATTGAAGGTTTTTTAGTGGGAGCTTTATCGGCGGGATTGGGTTGGTTAATAATATTTTATTTAAGACAGAAAGTAGTCTTCACCAAAATTATAATCGTTTTCCCACCCGCGAATGACATCATCATCTTTTGTATATTGGTAGCTGTTTTGGGAAGTGTCAGCGGGTATTTGGGCATTAGAAGGTTGTTGAAATTATAATATGAACTTCCAACGTTTAATATTATTTTTTTCCATCGTTTGTTGTTTGAACCTTACGGTAAGAGCAAGAGGGGGAAACGATATTTTCCAGCAGAAAAATGAGTTGCAAAAAATTAAAAAGGAAGTTAGCAAAAGCAAAAAAAAGTTGGATTCGTTAAAAGGTACGGAAATTAAAATCCAAAAAAGAATATCTGAAATTGACCAAAAATTGGTTACCAATAAGAAAATTATCAGACGTTTGAATAAGAAATTGAAACTATTGAAAAAAGACATAAACAATGCCGAGCAAAATCTTCAATCCCAACAACAGACATTGGATTTAACGCGCCGCCGCTATTTGGGTAATATCCGCCAGTTTTATTTTGCCACCCATAAAACTCCCTATATATTCACTAATGATCCTAACGAAGAGTTAAAACTTAATACTCAAATTGTATATCTCGCTGCTCTGGCTAATTTTGAGTCGGGCAATATTAGCCAGGCTTTGAAATATTTGAAAAAAACCATCAAAAAGAAAAATGAACTTAGCGGAGAGTCAAAAAAAATATCGCATTTAAAACAAAAGAAAGAAACCTCCACCGTGTTGGTCACGACACAAAAGAAAAGACAAGAAAAGAAGTTAAAAAAAGTTATACGAAAAAAGACCGAGGAAGCGGATCGGGTATTAACTTTGGAACAAGCCGCCCGTGAAATGGAACAAATTATCGCCCGCCTTCAAAAAGAAGCGGAACGACGGAAACAAAGCAAAAAAAGTGTTTCTTCCGGCCAATCGGTTTTTGCCACCTTAAAAGGGCAATTATTGGCTCCTTGTCGAGGAAGAATAATTGTTCCTTTTGGTTATAGTGTCGATCCTGTTACCAATCTCAAGTCCTTTTCGTCCGGTGTCACCATAAAGGGTAAAGCCAGACGTCAAGTTATAGCAGTGGCGACGGGGGCTGTGGCTTATGTGGGGGATTTGCGCGGATACGGGAAATTTGTTATAATCAATCATGACGACCGGTTTTTCACTACCTATGCCGGGTTGGGAAAAATATTAGTCCGTCCCAATGAATATGTTTTAGCCGGTTATAAATTAGCTGTGGCCGATAAATCGGGTCTGGTTAAGTTTGAGTTACGACGAGGAGGGAAACCGCTTGACCCGGTGAAATGGATTAGAATTGACTCTTTCTGATAATTTTATATACGACACCAGAGCGTGGTTGGTTCTTTCCCGCTCTTTTATGGTGAATAAGATTGCCGGAACTTACCTTTTTTACGGTGAGGATGGTATCGGTCGCTGGCAAACAGCTATTTGTTTTGCCGCCTTGTTGAATTGTGAACAGCCAAAAATAATAGACGAAGAACAAAAATTGGCGGTTCCTTGTCGGGAATGTCGCCGTTGTCACAATATTTTCAATCTCAACTTTGAAGGTTTGCAATGTGCCGTACCCATTCCGCCGCATAATAATAAATTGGATAAGGCTATTGACTTCACCAATGAAGTATTGGCTATGAAAAGAAAAGAGCCGTTTAGAATTATTAAAGCCGCTTCTTCCATCAATATCCCTATTGCCGTTGCTCGTGAGATAAAAAAGACTCTTTCTTTAAAAGCGACCCAAGGCATTAAAAGAGCGGTTATTTTTTATCAAATGGAAAAAATGAAAACTTCTTCGGCTGATGCTTTGTTAAAATTGATTGAAGAACCACCGGAGGATACCGTTGTTATCTTAATCGCCAGTAAACCGGATGCTCTTCTGCCTACGATACAGTCTCGTTCGCAGAAAATAAAGATTGATAAAAATCGACCGCAGGATATTGAAAATTATCTGGTTAAAATATATGAGATGTCTCCCCAAAGAGCAAAATTATTGTCGAAGATATCCAAGGGTTCTCTGGGGCGAGCTATTGATATGATTGAAACAACGCCGGGCGAGGCTGAATCCAAGCGAGCGGTTATTTTTCTTTTGTTTAAGTCCCTTTTTGTCGATAAAAGTCCTGATACGTTAACTCACATGAATGAAGTCTTAAATTTTAGAGACCGCGGGGAAGCGGAAGAACTGTTACGTTTGTGGCAGCTACTGGTTCGTGACGGTGCTAATTTTGCCGTGTCTAATGACGCCAATGAAATAATCAATATAGATTTTTCTGTTGAAATACAAAATTTGGCGGCTTATTTTAGTCGACCTCGATTAGCTCCCGATATGGTGGAACATATTAAAAATACTCTTGCCGATTTACGACGTAATGTGCATATTCAAGGGGCATTAATGGCTCTTGCTTTGAGACTCAAGTCGGTTATAGGAACGAATCGATAAATGCTGAAAGAAATTATCTTAAGGAGTTGATTGGTGGCAGAATTATACTTGGTGGAATTCAAAGGTTGGCGCAAAGAATACTTTTTCAATACTTATTATCATTCTTTGAAACCAACTGATTATGTCATTATCCAAGCTGATAGGGGAGAGGATATCGGCCTTTTGTCTAAAAAGATTACCGTTGAAGTTGATTTTGAAGACACTACGAAACCGCGCTCTATTCTTCGGCGGGCAAGCGATGCGGATATGGTCAAGTATCATGAAATACAAGAGAAGGAGATTAAACATAAAGCGGAAGTGGAAGAACTTATCCGCAAGCATGGTTTGATGATGAAGGTGGTTGATATCGAATGGCAATTTGATGGCAATAGAATGACCATCTTCTTTACCGCCGACCATCGTGTTGATTTCCGTGAATTGGTCAAAGATTTGGCGGCAAAATATAAGACCAGAATAGAGCTACGTCAAATCGGGGTTCGTGATGAAGCCCGTCGTATTGGTGGAATTGGCATCTGCGGGTTGCAGCAATGCTGCAATACTTTCATCAAAGAATTTACGCCCATTACCACTCAGCATGCCCGGGAACAGGATTTACCTTTGAACCCTTCGAAAATTTCCGGTAATTGTGGTCGGTTGTTGTGTTGCCTGCGGTATGAAGCCGATTTGTATGAATTATGCAAAGCAAAATTTCCGCCTATCGGAGCGTTGATTAGATCTAAGATGGGTAATGGTGTTATCGAACGTATCGACATTTTTAACGAAGAAGCTGTTATTCGAGTTGAAGAAGGAGTTTTGGTACGTTCTTCGGCAGAGGATATAGTTGTCGTTGATACGAAAACACCAATCCCTAAGCAGCGTTCTTTAAATATTGTAGTTGAAATTGAAAGTGAAACGGAAAAAGATGAACAAGCCCAAAAAGAATTAAAAAAATTGGACGATGCGGATGATGTTTAATAATTTTAGAGATAGAGGAGAATGATTTTGTCTAAACCTTTTTATATCACCACCCCCATATATTATGTGAATGACAAACCGCATATCGGACATGCATATACGACTATTGCCGCCGATTTGTTAGCTCGTTTCTATCGTTTAACGGGAAGGGAGACTTTCTTTCTCACGGGCACCGATGAGCACGGAAGTAAAGTCGCCGAAGCGGCTCAAAAAGCGGGACTATCCGAAATAGAATTTTGCGATCGGACGGTGGAAACATTTAAAAAGGCTTGGTCGAATTTATCCATAGAGTACGATGATTTCATCCGCACCACTTCACCGCGACATGAAAAGGCTGTTTTAAAGATTCTGGATGCGATGCGCTTTGCTAAGACAGATGATGGTCAAGATGTGGTTTATTCCGATTATTATGAAGGGTTATATTGCACCGGTTGTGAAAAATTCATTACCGAGAAAGATTTGGTTGACGGGGTTTGTCCCGACCATAAAGTACCCCCGGAAAAATTAAAAGAGAAAAACTACTTTTTTCGTCTCACCGCTTTTCTTGACCAGATAAAACAAAAAATCGAGTCCGGGGAGCTTCTTATTCTTCCCGAAGAAAGAAGACGGGAGGTGTTGGGTCTGCTCAAGCAGAATCTTCCCGATTTTTCTCTTTCACGAGAAAATGTTAAATGGGGGATTCCTCTTCCCTTTGATAAAAGCCAATCGGCTTATGTGTGGGTGGACGCCTTATCGAATTATATCTCAGCTATCGGTTATGGGGATAATGAAGCCTCTTTTGAGAAGTGGTGGAATCGAGCCGAGGTGGTTCATTTGATGGCGAAAGATATTTTGAAGTTCCACTGTCTTTATTGGCCCGCGATGTTAATGGCGGCAGGTATCAAATTACCTGATATTATTTTTCTCCACGGGTTTTTTACCGTCGATGGTGAAAAAATGTCCAAGACACTGGGAAATATGATTGACCCCAATGCTATGGTGGAAGAATTCGGAGCAGACGCTACCCGTTATTTATTATTGACACAATATCCTTTTGGTATCGATGGTGATATCCAAGCCAAACGTTTTATTACGCAATATAATGCTGACCTTGCCAATGACCTTGGTAATCTGGTATCGAGAGTGGCTAAAATGATTGTGGTCAATTTTGACAGTCGTATGCCTGAGCCTTTAAAAGAAATAGATGGATTGCAACCACTCTTAGAACAGGCGGAAAGACTACCGGAGGCAGCCTTTGCTCATATAAAACATTTTCGACTCGATAAGGCGATTTCCGAAGCTATATCATTGGTAAAAGCGACCAATAAGTTTTTCAATGATAGTGCTCCTTGGGTTCTTGCCAAAAACGGTGATAAGGAAAAATTGGGCGGGATTTTATATGTCTGTAGTGAAATCATTCGTATTGTATCCATAGTATTGTTTCCGGTGATGCCCAATAAGATGCGTGAAGTACGTCGGGTTTTCAGTCTCAATGATAACAGCTTGTCTTTGGATCATGCGCGCAAGTTCTTTGAATTGATACCCGGCACAAAGGTTGCCATCAAAGAATCGATATTCCCTCGTTTGAAACCCCAATCGAAAGCAACTTCGGCAACCTCTGTTTCCACTCCAGCGGAACCAGACAACCTTCTTGATATTACCGAATTCGCCAAAGCGCAATTACGAGTGGCGGAGGTTATCGAAGCGGTACGTGTGGAGGGGACCGATAAACTTTTGCGACTTCAAATTGATTTAGGGAATGAAAAACGTCAAATTGTAGCCGGAGTGGCGCAGTATTATACGCCGGAAAAGATTTTAGGGAAAAAGATAATTGTCGTTACCAATCTCAAGCCGGCAGTGATTCATGGCGTTGAGTCAAAGGGGATGCTTTTGGCGGCTAAGAAAGGGAAACAGCTTACTCTGGTAACTATTGACGAAGATTTGCCTGTCGGTGCTAAAATCAGTTGATGATAGATTCTCATTGCCATATCAATTTTATTGATAACGGAGATAATCCTCAAGCAATCGTTGATGATACAGTGCGTTCCGGTGTCGGTAAAATTATAAATATTGGTACCGATTTACCAACCTCCTTTGATTCGGTAAACCTTGCGGAAAAGTTCGAAGAAGTTTACGCTGCAGTGGGGGTACATCCTCATGATGCTAAGACGGTTGATGAGCAGACCATTGAAAAATTGAGAGAGTTGGCTAAAAAGAAAAAAGTTGTTGCCATTGGGGAAATCGGTCTTGATTATTACCGCGATTTGTCTCCTCGCAAGGTGCAGAAAGAAGTTTTTGAAAAACAACTGGAGCTCGCTATTGAACTTAATCTTCCGGTGGTAATTCATACGCGCGAAGCGTTTCAAGATACGGTTGCTGTTGTCAAAAATTATGCCTCTCGTCTAAAAGGCGGCGTATTTCATTGTTTCCCGGGAACTATTGATGATGCTGACACTGTTTTTGAGATGGGATTGCTTATTTCGGTAGGGGGGATAATTACTTTTAAAAACTCAAAAATGGCAAAAGTTGCTCGGGAAGTCCCTTTGGAAAAAGTTATTTTAGAAACCGATGCTCCCTATTTGACACCGGTGCCGTTTCGAGGCAAACCCAACCGTCCGGCGTTGGTGAAATATGTCTATATGAAACTGGCAGAGCTTAAAAATATGCCCTTTGATGAAGTGGAAAAAACCGTCGATCGCACCTGCGGTAAATTATTTTCGCTGGTCGAAACTTTCGGGGATTGATTGATGACTGCTTATCACGCCAAAAAAAGATTGGGACAAAACTTTCTGGTTTCAAAGGAAATTATCAATCGCATTGTGGAGACTGTAAATCCTAACTCC
>JAADHM010000100.1:0-8106 GCA_013151855.1 FCB group bacterium
ACTGGTGGTATCAAGCTTAATGGCTTGTCGGTAATATTCGATAGCTTTGGTGTTGTTTCCTTCATTGCTGTAGATAACACCGAGGGTGTTACACAAATAAGGGCTTTTATTATTTATTTGGTAGGCTCTTAAAAAATATTCCTTGGCTTTTTTTTGATCTCCGGTGGCGGAATAAATAACACCTAAGTTTTTAATAGCTTCAAAGTTGTTAGAATCGAACCGCAGGGCATTTTGATAATTTTTTAAAGCCGTTTGGTAGTCTTTGACGATTAACGCCTTGCCCCCGTTTTTGGTATATACTTTGGCGGAATCCAAAGCAAAGGGGGAAACGGTAACCAAAAAGGTGACAAATAAAATGGTAATTATATTTTTTTGCATAATCTCTTTATCGGTTATACACAGAAAATACTAAAGGTTTCTGCCTTTTTATGATACTCATTGTTGCTTGGTATGGCAACCTCCTTATGGAATTATAATACGGCCTGCGTGGGGCAGGCCGTAGTCTTATTAAGCAAGGCGCTTAAAAAAGAGGTACAATCCAATTCTTCCTTGAATTGGAAGAACTGTTCTTTTATATTTTAACCCTTTTCGGGGTATGATTGTTCACCATGGCGAAAGAAAGATATTCCAACTCCATAGACATATTTTCATTACGCAAATAAACATCGGGCGGCACTCGCAAATTGATAGGAGCGAAATTGAGAATGGCTTTTACGCCCGCTTCGACGACATTATCTACTATATATTGCGCAACGGTAGCAGGAACAGCTATAATAACTATTTCTATATTAGCTTCTTTTAATTCCGATTCCAAGTTTTTTATGTCGGAAACAATAATTCCCTTATGATTAGAGCCTATTTTCCTTTGGTCATTGTCAAATAATTTCATGATGTTAAAGCCTTGGCGGACAAATTCCTTGTAACTGACCAGAGCGGAACCGATATTTCCCAAACCGATAAGAGCTACTCTCCACTGTCGGTTGATGCCTAAAATACCGGCGATTTTCTGTTTCAGCTCGACAACATTGTAACCCAAACCGCGGGTGCCGAAGGAGCCGAAAAAAGAAAGGTCTTTGCGTACTTGAGCGGGAGTTAACTTTTCTCGCTTGGCGAGTTCTTTCGAAGAAATTGTTTCGTGTTTTTCTTTTTCTAAAAGAGATAAAGCGCGATAGTATATCGATAGACGGTGGATAGTAGATTCCGATATGCGTTTTTTTTCTTCTGAAGATTCAACCATTTTGCTCGTAACTCCTATGATTCTAATCAGTAAAAAACCCAAATATGTTTTATGTGAAATGGTTCACAAATAAAATAATATTGATTATTGATTTTACTGTCAAGCAAAATATCAATAAATAATTATGGGTAATAATGAAATCTCCGTATCTATCAAGGAGTTATATTATATTGAGGATAATATGGGTTGTCTTTTGTATTTAAAATTTGTCTTAAGGGACAATGATTCTTTTTATGGCAGGTGATAAACGCGCCAGAATTTCGTAATTGATAGTTTTTGCCCATTCGGCGATTTGTTCCGCCGAAATACCATCTCTTTTGGTTTGACCTAAAAGAAGAACTTCATCTTCTAAGTTCACTTTTTTTATGTCGGTGATATCGACCACAATGATATTCATGCATACTCGTCCTCTTACGGGAGCTCGTTTTCCTTTGATAAGCACATAAGCCTGATTAGATAGGGCTCGAGAGTAACCATCGTAATAACCGATAGGTAAAACCGCCAAACGGGTGGGAGAAGTTGTCTTATAAGTACAGCCATAACCGACGAAGGCATTGGAGGGTAAGTGTTTCAGCTGAGTGACTCTCGTCTTCCATGTTAGAACCGGTTGGAATAAGTCGTTTTTACCTCCTTCGAGAAGATAAGACAGGTAAGTTTCTTTAGAGGGCCAATGACCATAGACAGCAATACCGGGTCGTACCAAATCGAAATGAGTTTTTTTAAATAATATCGTTGCTGCCGAAGATGCCGTATGGCGGATAGTCGGTTTTATTTTAAGAGCCTTTAATTTCTTGACCATAGTGTTAAATTGGCTCAGCTGATAGTTGGCATATTCGTGGCTGGTGGTATCTTCGATATTGGCGAAGTGGGTGTAGGCACCATACGGTTTTTTTAAAGTGTCGTATTTTTTGTAAAGGGAAGCAAAAGCGGGTAATTCTTTTTCGGTAATGCCCTGTCGGTGGGTGCCCGTTTCCAGTTTTAAATGAGTTTTTACCGAACGACCGTATTTGTTTGATATTTTTCCCAATTGTTGTAAAAAGTTTTTGGTAAAAATCGCTGGTTCCAAGTCGTATTCGATCACCGCTTCGGCGTTTTCAGGCAAAATAGGTCCCAAAGTTATTATTTTTCTTTGCCAACCGCTTTGGCGGCATAAAATAGCTTCTTCCAGCGAATGAACGGTAAGATAAGTAACCTCTTTTTGGTCTTTCAATATTGAAACGATTTCAGATAATCCATGACCGTAGGCGTTGGCTTTTACCGAAACCGATAATATTTTACCGGGAGCTAAAGCGGAAAGAGTGGCGACATTCTTTTTTAAAGCGGAGCGGGAGAGCTCGATCCAATTGAGCAATTTCTTTTTTGCCATAATGTTATTTATACTTAGGGGAACGATATTAGACAACAAAAAGATTTGTCGTTTTTAAAAAATATAATGAAAGTTAAATGAAGTAGGTAATTGTTTTATATTAATGAGAGGGCAATAAATGTTCCTCAAAAAACGGTCAGTTATTTTTCCAATTCCACCCCTAAACCGTCAGCAAGACGGTTGACATAATTGAAGTAACCGGTGACTTGAACGATGTCATGAATAGCGTGGTCATCCAAGCCGGCATTTTTCAAATGATCAATATCGACTTGGTTAACAGTAGCAGGATGGTAGGTAACTTTTTCCACGAACTCTAAGATAATTTTATCCTTATCGGTGATATCAGCCGTGCGGTAATCATTGATTAGCTGATTTTTGAGTTTATCATCGACATTTCCCAAAGACCGCAACGCGGTCCAGTGATGTTCGATTCAGTAGTGGCAGTGATTGAGGGCGGAGACGACAACGGCTATCATTTCCCGCTGGTTGCGGCTTAAAGAAGAACGACCGAACATAATAGCGCGATAAAAAGCCATGTGAGCTTCCATCGCTTTGGGGTTGAAACCGGCAATGCGGACGATATTGGCCGGTGTTTTGTTAGAGCCTCCGTATTTATCATAGAGCTTTTTTAGTTCCGGAAGTGCCTGATTGTAAAGGATATATTTTATTAATGCCAGAGTTCTTTACTCCTTATTAGCGGTTGGTAATATTATCGTTTTTAAAGCTAAAAATTTAACCGATAAAATCAACGACTTTTTTGGTGTAGTTTTCCATTTCTTTAATTTCCTCCGCCGAAGGAATCAGTCGCGCACGGAAGTTTTCCTCAAAAACTTTTAGTTTCAAACCGGTTAGACGAGCAGCTACCAATTTGACTCCTTCTCCGCTCCATCCATAGGAACCGAAGACCACGGCTTTTTTCCCGACACTGTAAACGGTAGAAAAGAGATTTACCAGATTCCAAATAGGTGCCACGGCGTCACCGTTGAAAGTGGGGGTTCCAATCATCACTGCTTTGCTTGTTTCTATCTGTTCTCTGGCATTGTCGATATTGAGCTTGCCCGCATCGATGAGGGTAATGTTATATCCGGCTTTTTCCAGTTGAGTGCCGAAAAATTCCGCCATTTTTTTGGTGTTACCGTAATTGGAGGCATAAAAAATGGTTATCTGGTTTTTTCCTTCGCTTTTGTCGACAGACCAATTTTTGTAACGGTCAAGATATTTTGCCGTGTCTTGACGATGTATCGGTCCGTGCGAAGGTGCTATCATTCGTATATCGTATTCATCCAATTTAGGCATATCTCTGCGGATATAGGCGGTAAACGGTCGCATGATAGAATCGAAATAGTAGAAAAATTCGTGGTCGATATCTTCTTTGACTTCATCGGCATACAGACAGTCCGAACAGAAATGGGTGGCGAAGCCATCGTTGGAGAAAAGAATCTTGTCCTCATGCAAATATTCCATCATCGTGTCAGGCCAGTGCATATAGGGCATCAGTTTGAATTCCAGCGTCTTGCCGCCAAGCTCCAAGGTCGCTTTGTCTTTAAAGCCGGTGATATCGGCTTCGCGGTTAATGATGTTTTTTAAAAAGGGCACCGCCGATGCCGAACAGAATAATTTTATCTGAGGGTTTTTTTCCAAAATAGCCGGAATGGCTCCGCTGTGATCCGGTTCATCGTGATTGACAATAAGGTAATCAATTTTGTCTACCGGTATGATTTCTTCTATGTTAGATAAAAATTCATCGGTAAACTCTTTTTTAACACCATCGATAAGAGCGGTTTTTTCGGTCCCTTTTATCAAATAAGAATTATAGGTGGTACCGTATTTGGTTGCCATCACGATGTCGAACACAGCCAAGCCAGGATCTTTTACACCCACCGCATAAATATTTTCAGCAATTTTTATGGCACTCATTTTTTATCTCCTAATATTTTAATCATTATACAATATAAAGCGAATTTCTTTTAAAACAATCTCCAACCATTAATTCGTTCCTGTTTTTTATTGAATTTTAGATAATTGAAAAGGGTAGCGACAATTTGAAAACAATGTTTCTACCCGGAGATAAGGCATACCCTTTGTATGTATCAAGGAAATCTCGATAAGTATTGTTTAGTAAGTTATCAATTCGAAGGTAAACATTCACGGGATGATTGTCCAAAAACAGAGTTCCCCCGAAACTTATATTAATGACAGTGTAATCTTTGGTGCTTGCCGTTCCGAAAGGAGTCGTGTCGAATTGAGAAAATGGTTCATAGACCCCGGCGCTTTTCTTGTCAAAGACGTATTTATATTCTATTTGAATAAAAGGGTTTTTAATTACGGATAAATTCTTATGAGATAATTTAAAGTATCCATTAATTTTATCAGCCGGCATGAGAGGTAATTCGGCGCCGGTGGCTTTGTTGTTACTGGAAAGAGTGGAATAGTTTATGCTACCTTGAAGCCATGAAAAGATATTGATAGTACTGCTTAATTCCAGACCCCATATTGTCCCGTCGGTTTGGTCCGAGCTGTAAATGGGCAAAGTGGGGTTGATGGTGGTGTCCATGCCTTGATTACGGAGGTAGATATAATTGTTAATTTCATTGCGGTAAAGAGTGGCTTTGGTCATTATGTTTTCAGCATGCAATTTGAGTGAAAAATCGAGGTCATAAGATCTTTCCGGTTTGAGATAGGGATTGCCAATTTGAAAAGCGGCCACACCGGCGTGGATACCATAAGCATGAAGTTCGAAGATGTTGGGTGCTCTAAAGCCTGCCCCGAAATTATTTGAAAATGATAAGTAGTCGGTTAATTGGTAATTATATCCGATTGAGCCACTCATTTCCGAATAGTCTTGCGTTAAGACATTGTCGGTTTCACCATTTTGGTAGTCGGGTAATTTAATGGCTTCATTCTTTTTAGCCTTTTGATGACGTAAATCTAAACGAATGCCAGCATTGAGAGTCAAGCGATTTAACGGGAGTTCTTCAAAAAGGAAAGAAGCAAAGTTGAAAATATGGGCGTTTGGTTCTAAGCCTGATTTTTTAGTGTTTTGAGCTTGGTAATTAGCTTCTATTCCCATGGTGCCATTAAACTTTTTTATATTGGTATGCAACAGCTCCAAGCGAGCAACATAGACCGTTCTAAGGAGGTCAACATCCCAATTAGGATGGCCTTCATAAGTATGGTTGGCAGCGACTTGGCGGTGATTACGTTGAAAACTTAAGGTTGGTTTAAAGATCAATTTTTTCCCTAAGAAGAAATTTCCTCTTGATTTTAAATTATCGTTTTTCAAGAATTGTCCCAAGGGATTACCGTCGGGAAGTAAGTAGTTCTGTTTATTTATCCATCTGTCATATATTATCTGAGCGTTTCCAAAATTGCCATGAGTGCCTATTTGAGCGAAGCCCGATGATTGTCGAAAATTGGTATATGGAATCTTTCCTGTAAATTTGGGGGCACCGATTTCTTTTGTTTCGGCATAAGTTTTTTCATCGGGGGTATGAAAATCATCACCTAAGCGGTCCGAAATTCCTATCCGATAACCCAGACCATTGGCAAATCCTTCTATATCAACTCCGCCGGAACGTTCATTATTGTTTGAAAAATATTGAGAATGAAAGGTTCCCTTAAGAAAACCTTTTCCACTTATGGGATTGGGAATCGGTTTATCGATAACGTTTACGGCTCCCCCCAAAGCGTCAGAGCCATACAGGATGCTTGCTGAACCTCTTACAACTTCTACTCGCTGAGCTTGTGATAAATTTAAAACCGGCATATGTCGTGACGAAAACTGAAAATACTCCATCGGTATGCCATCTTTCATTACCAACACCCGGCTACCGCTCAGTCCTCTTAAAACCGGTTTTCCCACCTGAGGACCGGTGCTGATGTTGGAAATGCCGGGGATATATTCCAGCGTTTTTCCCAACGATGCCGATGATAATCTTTGGAGGTCGCTTTGACACATCACCTGAATATCTTTTGGTGATTTTTGGATATTTATGGCAAGAGGTGATCCGGTAACGATGATTCCATTGGCTTCAATAGCGGTTGTCTTCAATTTTATGTTTAAGACGACATTAGGACGGGAAAAAAGATTTACCTTTCGTATCTCCGATTTATAGCCGACAAACCCGAATTGAATCCGCAGTTCCGTTGCCGGTAAATCTTTTAAAATGAAATGCCCCTTTTTATCCGTGGAAGTTCCGGTTTCCAAAGAAGGTATGATCACATTGGCGCTAACTAAAGGATTTCCTTTTACATCTGTTACCTGCCCTTGGATGGTACCTCTATTAATGTCCACACTGTTAAGAACTCCGTTGGCATCAATAGGCTGACAAAATAAAATAAAAATTATCGTACTATATATGAAATAAGTAACATATTTCGTTCTCATTATTATCTCCTTGGGATAAAAGAAATCTAAGGAAACAAATTGTTTCACATTAAAATAAAGCGATTATCATCATAAACTTGATTAACCCCTAAAACAATTGGAGATACAAGTTTTCGGATTAATGCTTTAATGTTTTTCTAATTTTTAAAGGATTATAAAAAAGTCACGAAAATATTAGGAGGTGAGCGGGATGATATTAATTTGTGTGACGTCAATAAAAGATGATATTCATTATATACGAAGAAAGATTTTACACTATCTACAGACTGGGGTAACCATAAGAAGAAAGGGGTGAAGGATATGTGCCCGTTAACCTTACAAATTTGACAATGGTCGGGGTGGTGATGCGTTGAGGAATGATGATGGGTTGAGTAATTTACCAGGCAACTTTTACTGGAAAAATCATGAGGCAAAGGATGACCGGGTAATATAAGGGAAGTGTACCATAAAAAGAAAAACGTGAGAAAGACAGTTAATAATGACTTTTGTTTTATCATTGCGCTTTATTTAACGTCTTTGGTTGAGAATTGTTTCCCGTTTTTTGTTGCTGATTAAGGAATACTAATATTAAAGAATCAAGGGTTGTTTCCTTGTTTGGTTGGAGTTCGATAGACAATAGATTTTTGGGTGATATTTTTTTTAATTGTTTTACCGCGGAGTTGTTTTCAAAAGTTTTGTCAAGTATTAACAGGGTACGGCAGGTAATCGGTTTTATGTCGTCAATGTCGCGATAAGGAGCGGCATATCCGGAACGCATATTGTACCACCACCACATTATAGTACGGTAAAAGGGGAACCAGATGGTTTTATACCGTTTTTTCAAAATATCTTGCATCCTTTTGGTGGTTAAATAAGGGTTAATAGCCACCACTCCATTAATACGATGTTCTTCGTTTGACGCCAATATCGCTCCGTCGCCGCCTAAGCCGTAACCGACTATGTATAAAGGATGCTTTATCTCTTCTCTTAATTCCAGATAGCTAACGACCGCAATAAGATCATTGGCTTCGTAATAACCTTCCCCATGATATTTTCCCGTTGATTTCCCGGAGGCTCGTTGGTCATAGGTTGCGACAATGTATCCCAAATTATGCATCTTTTTGATAATTGGGATTA
>JAADHM010000100.1:8204-9283 GCA_013151855.1 FCB group bacterium
AAACCGTCCGCCTCTACACGAAAAGTATCAACCACCAGACCGGAGTCGGTAAAAACAGTAGGGTCATTTAAAACAAGAGAATCATTTGAGAAGCTATCAATGTTCTTGCGAGCAAGCATATGTTTGGTACGATTGAGAGGATAGATGATATATGCAAAAACAAGAAGAGCAATAACAAGGAGGAAAATAACAGTTTGAATTATTTCTTTTGTTTGACGGGATAACTTCATAATACTTTCGTTTTATTTCAACATTTATAAAAGACAATTAAGCCTTCAAGTCAATTATAAAATATATCAAATTATTTAAACAAGTTTAATATCGTTATCTTTTGAAAGTAAAATAGCGCATTTTTTTGCTTAATTTTTAAAAACATCTTATATTTAAAAATCTTCTCTTATAACCTATTGTTTCTCTTGTCGTAAAACAAAAATAATTTTTAATTATTTTTAATGTCTTGTTAATAAAGAAATTAACAGTAATCAATAATAAAACGTTTAACTTATTTCGTAAAAAACCGCATTTTATAGGATAAAATAGTATCTAATTTATTTGTACTTAGGTAACTGTTTTGGGAAACCATCTTTTTTACCTTGTTTATATTTTTAACCAATTTTTTATAATGACTTAACTTAAATATAAATTATTAACATAATATTTGAGCAAAGAAGCAAAGAGATTAAAAAAAAATTGACTTATCGGGAAATATTAAAATAAGCATTCTGGGGATTAATCAGTTTTAGAATTTGCCGAAATAGGCATATATATTGCAGTTAGCGTTAATCAGCCTATTGTTGAGCATATAAAAAAGAAAGATCAATATCCTATGATTTAAGTTTTTAAAAAAAATAATAAAATTGTATTGACAATTAATACCTTTGGCTATATATTAGGCTTGGATGATAAGTGTGTTAATCAGAGAAAGTCTAATCGTAACAGTATATAAGAAAGTTTAACCTTTCCGAGTTTAATCTGTCTATATGAGTACTTCTTCTTAAGTCCGCTGTGGGGGCGGCTTAGGAATTACAAACAGGTTGCTTTGCTGGTACTACTGTTGAAGTGTAAAAATCAAAAAATTC